>JBIJED010000207.1:0-5618 GCA_044343785.1 Azospirillales bacterium
CGCGGACCCAGCGCAGCTATCGCCAGAACCTGGACCAGCTGCGCGCCTGGGCCGGCGACAAGCCGGCGGGCGGGATCACCGCCAAGGCGGTGAAGACCCTCTACTGGACGCTCCACGATCCGCGCCCGGCGACGGCGAAGGCGCCGGCGCGCCCGGGCCGGCCGGCGCTGGCGGCCGCCCTGGTGGTCATGGGGCGGATCCTGTGGAAGTGGGCGCGATCGGAGGACGTCCGCCTGCCCGGCGATCCCTGGCGCGAGGTGGTCGTCTCCCGCCCGCCGACCCAGGAGGGCCGGCTGTGGACGCGGGAGGAGGAGGCGCAGATGGTCGCCGCCGCCGAACGGCTCCGGCTGTTCGGGGTGGCGGACGCGATCGTGCTCAACGCTTGGTTCGGACAGCGGGAGTGCGACATCCTGGTCCTGCGCAAGGACCTGCTGGTGGACGGCGTGCTGGCCTTCCGCCCGTCGAAGACCAACCGCACCACCGGCAAGAAGGCGTTCCTGCCGGTGCACGTCGTGCCGACGATCGCCGCGCGAATCGAGGGGATCCAGGCCCGGCACAAGGCGATGGGGCTGATCTCGCCGGTGTGGATCGTGAACGACGCCACGCGCTGGCCTTACGTCGAGGACACCTTCCGGCACGATTTCGCCCGGGTCCGCGCGGCGGCGGTGGCGGGGACCGAGGCGGACGGGGATCGCCCCGCCATGCCGGCGATGGCGAGTTGCAAGGATCTCCAGTTCCGGACGTTGCGGCACACGGGGTTCACGCGGCTGTTGCTGGCGGGCGTGTCGATCGAGGACGCCTGCACAATCAGCGCGCACTCGCTCAAGGGCGGGTACGCGATCGTCGACCGCTACAACATCCGCACCGCGGCCGGCGCCGAACGCGCCTTCCGCACGCGGGCGGCGGCCGAAGGGCTGCTGGTCGACGACGGGGAAACAGACTGAGAACGGGGAGTTGGTATACCAACTCCCGGGCGAGTTGGTATCTCGTTTCGTTCCGCCCCGGAGAGGGGAGCCAAGTCACTGATCCGCTTGGAAGAATTTGGTGGGTGATGCAAGGCTCGAACTTGCGACCCGCTGATTAAGAGTCAGCTGCTCTACCAACTGAGCTAATCACCCGTCCGCCAGTGCCCTCGGGGCACGTGCGAGGGGGGCCTTATACCCAAGCGTCGCGGGCTTGTCGAGCCTCTTCGACCGGACCCGGGCGCAGGGGCGTCATCCCGTCCGAGCGGGCTGCACCTGCGCGCTCGGCGCGGCGGGCGGGGTGCGGGCGGGGTTGCGGCGCTGGGCCTCAAGCAGGATGTCGCGCGCGATCGGCGCGGCCACCGCCGAGCCGCCGCCGCCGTGCTCCACGATCACCGAGACGACATAGCGGGGCGACTGGATCGGCGCATAGCCGACGAACAGCGCATGGTCGCGCTCGCGCCACGGCTTGTCCTCGTTGCGGATCACGCCGCGGTCGCGCTCGGCCATGGTGATCCGGCGGACCTGGCTGGTGCCCGTCTTGCCGCCGTACTCCAGCCCGCGCTCGGTGACCCGCATCTTGTAGGCGGTCCCGCGCTGGTCCATCGTCACCGCGTTCATGCCGGCCAGAACGAGGTCGAGGCTGGCGCGCGAAACGCCCAGCGACGGCCACTGGGTCTGCTCCTCCGGCCCGTCCTGGACCTGCCGCGTGACGTGGGGCTTCACCGCCGTCCCGCCGTTCACCATCCGCGCCGTCATCACCGCGAGCTGCAGCGGAGTGGCGAGCACGTAGCCCTGGCCGATGGAGGCGACGAGGTCCTCGCCGGCCTGCCATGGCACGTTGAAGCGACGCTGCTTCCACGCCCGGTTCGGGATGAGCCCCGGACGCTCCCCCGGCAGGTCGATCCCGGTCTGTTGGCCGAGGCCGAACCGCAGGCTCATGTCGTGGATCCGGTCGATGCCGAGGCGCCGCGACAGGTCGTAGAAATACACGTCGCAGGATTCGCGGAGCGCGCCGATCATGTCGAGCGTGCCGTGCCCGCCCCGCTTCCAGCAGTGGAAGCGGTGGTCGCCCAGCTCCATGTGCCCCGGGCAGAAGACCGCTGTCTGCCGCGTGGCGAGCCCCGCCTCCAGCGCCGCCAGCGCCACGATCATCTTGTAGGTCGAACCCGGCGCGTACTGGCCGGTCGTCGCCTTGTTGGTCAGCGGCGCGGTGGGGTCGGATGTCAGCTCCAGCCAGCTGTCCGCGCTGATCCCGTTGGGGAACAGGTTCGGATCGAAGCTCGGGCTGGAGCACAGCGCGTAGACGGCGCCCGTGTGCGCGTCCATCACCACCGCGGCGGCGCTCTTCTCCTCGGTGAGGCGGGTCTGCGTGAACTCCTGCAACGCGATGTCGAGGGTGAGCTGGACCTCGCGCCCGGTCTTGCCCTCGTCCCGCGCGATCTCCCGGATCACGCGCCCGACGGCGTTCACCTCCAGCTGGCTCGCCCCGGCGCTGCCGCGCAGCGCCCTGTCGTGCATCCGCTCCACGCCGCTCTTGCCGATCCGGAAGCCCGGCAGACCCATGACGGGGCTGCGCTCGGCCCGCATCTCCGCCTCCGACACCGCGCCGACGTAGCCCAGCACGTGCGCCGTCACGGAGCCGTAGGGATAGTCGCGCGTCTCGCCGACCTCGATGCTCACGCCCGGAAGCTCGGGCGCGTTGACCTCCACCGTCGCCACCTGCTCCCAGCTCAGGTTCTCCTTGACCGTCACCGGCACGAAACGGCGCCGCCGCTGTACCTCCCGCTGCACGCGCCGGATCTCGGCCTCCGACAGGCCCAGCACGTTGCCGAGGCGGCTCAGGACGGTGGGCACGTCGCGCGCCTGCTCGGCGGTGATGACCGCGCGGAAGTTCTGCTGGTTCACCGCCAGCAGGATGCCGTTCCGATCGGTGATCACGCCGCGGGCGGGGGTGAGGAGCCGCATCGTGATGCGGTTGTCGTCCGCCAGGACCTTGTAGCGGTCCGCCTCCACGACCTGGAGGTAGTAGAGCCTCGCCGCGAGCGCGCCGAGGATGCCCGTCTGCATCGCGCCGAGCACGAGGGCCCGGCGGGTGAACTGGCGGGCGCGGTCCTGGTCACGGTCGCTCACGACGCTCACTCCAGAACGAGGAAGGCGCGATGGAGCTGAAGGCAGACGGCGGCGACGAAGGGGAACGCCGCCGTGGTCAGAACCGCCTGCAGCAGCACCGGGCGGATCGGAAGGACGACGAGGTTGATGGCGCTGACCAGAAGGTAGGAGACGAACGCCACGAGAAGTGCCGTCGCCGCGAAGGCCGCCCACATGATGAGGACGTTGCCGCGCGACAGGATCCGCCGCTGGCTGAGGACGACCGCGTGCACGAGGAGGAAGCCGACGGCGGTGAGCCCCGGCATCGACCCCGACGTCAGGTCGCCGACGACACCGAACAGAAACGCGAGCCAGGGCGGCAGGAGGTCCGGCCGGTGGATCGCCCAGTAGTAGACCGAGGCGAGCGCCAGCTGGGGTGCGATCGCCTCCCACCCCGGCAACGGCACCGGGACCATGCCCAGCAGGATGAAGATCAGCGTGATCGCCGACGGCGATATGCTCCGTCCCTGCCGGTCCAGCTGGTGCAGGAAGCCGCCCCCGGTCACGGCGCGGTGTCCAGCAGGTTCGTCGGCAGGCCGAAGTCCAGGATCTTCAGATGCTCCAGCCGGCGCAGGTCGGTCAGTGGCTGGACGCGGATCATGCGCTCGGTCACCGAGCCGACGACGCCGATCGGCAGGCCGGCGGGGAACATCCCCCCGACGCCCGATGTCACCACGCGGTCGCCCACCGCGACGTGGGCGTCCGACGGCAGGTGCATCAGGCGCGGGCGGTCGGTGTTGTCGCCGGCCAGGACCGCGCGCACCCGCCCCTCCTCCAGCTGCACGGGGATGCGGGCGTTCAGGTCGGTCACGAGGAGGACGCGCGACGACCACTCCCCCACCTCCACCACGCGGCCCACGACGCCCACGCCGGACATGGCCGCCTGCCCGCGCCGCACCCCGTCGCGACGGCCGGCCATGACCAGCACGGTGCGGACGAAGGCGCCGCCCGGCTCCGCCACGACGCGCGCGGTGACGAACGAGACCGCGGGATCGGGGCGGACGTTGAGGAGCGTGCGCAGGCTGCGGTTCTCGGCCTCGAGCCGCAGCGCCGCCTGCTGCCACTGGAGAAGGAGCGCGTTCTGCTCGCGCAGGCGCTGGTTCTCGCCGTAGAGGTCCCGCGCCTCGATGACGGCGTCGACCACCCGCGCAGCCGTCGCCGCCGGTGCGGCGAACGCCTCCAGGATGGGGGCGAAGGCGTCGATGACGCGCCCGCGGATCGTGTCCGCCGCCGGCGTGTCGACGCGGCCCGCCACCATCAGCATCACCGAGGCCACGATGAACAGGAAAATGGAGAACCGCTGCGCCCATGCCCGCAGGGGAGCGGTGAGGCGGACGACGGACGGGGCTGTTCTGGGCTTCAGGGCCAAGGTCGTGCTCGGGTGTGGGTATCCCCGCGACCGCGGGACGGCCGCCCTTCAATCAATAGGTGCTGATGAGCACGTTCCGCAACGTCCGCATCTCCTCCAGCGCGCGCCCGCTGCCGAGCGCCACACAGGAGAGCGGATCGTCGGCGATCGACACGGGAAGCCCCGTCGCGTGCCGGAGGACGTAGTCGAGATTGGTCAGAAGGCCGCCGCCGCCGGTCAGCACGATGCCCTTGTCGACGATGTCGGCGGCCAGTTCGGGGGCCGTGTGCTCCAGCGCCACCTTCACCGCCTCGACGATGGCGCTCACCGGTTCGGCCAGGCTCTCGGCGATCTGGCGCTCGCTGATCAGGATCTCCTTGGGCACGCCGTTCATCAGGTCGCGACCCTTGATCTCCATCGTCCGGCCCTCGCCGTCCTCCGGCGGGGCGGCGGAGCCGATCTCCTTCTTGATCCGCTCGGCCGAACTCTCGCCCACCAGCAGGTTGTGGGTGCGGCGGATGTAGCCGATGATCGCCTCGTCCATCTTGTCGCCGCCGACGCGGACGGAGCGGGCGTAGACGATGCCGCCGAGCGAGATGACCGCGACCTCGGTCGTGCCGCCGCCGATGTCGACCACCATGCTGCCCGTCGGCTCGGTCACCGGCAGGCCCGCCCCGATCGCCGCCGCCATCGGCTCCTCGATCAGGAAGACGCGGCGCGCGCCGGCCGTCTCCGCCGACTCCTGGATCGCCCGGCGCTCGACCGCGGTGGAGCCCGACGGCACGCAGATGATGACCTGCGGGCTGGCGAAGCTCCGCCGGTTGTGCACCTTGCGGATGAAATGCTTGATCATCTCCTCCGCGACCTCGAAATCGGCGATCACGCCGTCGCGGAGAGGCCGGATGGCCTGGATGTTCCCGGGCGTGCGCCCCAGCATCAGCTTCGCCTCGTCGCCGACGGCCAGCACCTGCCGCTTTCCGCGGACGTTGGCGATGGCGACGACGGAGGGTTCGTTGAGGACGATGCCGCGGCCCTTCACGTAGACGAGCGTATTGGCCGTGCCGAGGTCGATGGCCATGTCGGCCGACAGCCACCCGAGAGCTTTTGAGAGCATGAAATCGTCTGCTTGGGCCAAAGGGAGGGGTGCCCGCCCGTGG
>JBIJED010000120.1:0-7708 GCA_044343785.1 Azospirillales bacterium
CCGACCGGCTGCCGCTTTCATCCGCGCTGCCCGCTGGCCAGCGATGTCTGTCGCGCCGTCGATCCGTCGCTCGTCGCGGCCGCCGACGGCCACGCCGTCGCCTGCCACCACGCCGACGCGGCCTGACCCTCGGCCGGGGACCGGGTCCGGAAAGCCGGCCGGCCCCGCCGCGAAGGCCGCGCGGACGGCCCGCGGGATCGGTCCCTCGGTCGGGTTCGCCGACGACGGACGGAGCCCATCGAACAGGACGACCGCGCCGCGGTGGCGCAACGGCGCGCCGAACAGCGCGAAGAGGGCGCCATCAGTCCGAACAGGTCGGAGCCCGCGATGGAGTGAAGGAGCGGCATCTTCGGCCGCAGCCGGAAGAACAGCAGCATGGCCATGGCCGAGACGTCGCCGAGCACCCACAGCCAGGAGGCCCGCTCGTTGCCGCGGCTCGCCGCGTAGGCGACCATCACCAGCGCGCCCGTCAGCCGGACGAGGATCGCGAGTTCGGGAATCGTGAAGCTCGTCAGCGCAGGCCGTCCTTCCTGAGAACAGGTGTCCCATCATGCTCCGGTGGGCATGCCGGCGGGGGACAGGCGGTCAGCAGGACGACGTCCGGGGGCTGTGCCGCGTGGCGGTGCGGGTCCGGAAGACGGTACCGGTCCGGGACCGAAGCCGGGGCGTGCGATGGACAGGCCGGTCCCCGGCCCCACATGATGGGACATGACCGACCCGACCATCGCCCGCCTCGCCGAGATCGAGCGCCGCGTCCTCTGGCTCGCGGCCTGGACGATCCATCACGCCAACCACGTCCGCCCGGCCGACGAGGTGAAGGTCGGCGGCCACCAGGCCTCCTCGGCGTCGCTGGCGACGATCATGACGGCGCTCTACTTCGCCGCCCTGCGGCCCGAGGACCGTGTGGCGGTGAAGCCGCACGCCTCGCCCGTCTTCCATGCGATCCAGTATCTGGCCGGGAACCAGACGCGGGAGAAGCTGGAGGCCTTCCGCGCCTTCAAGGGCGCGCAGAGTTATCCCTCGCGCACGAAGGACACCGACGACGTCGACTTCTCCACCGGATCGGTCGGCCTCGGCGTCGCGCAGACCCTCTTCTCCGCCCTCGTGCAGGACTACGTGACCGCGCGCGGCTGGATGCGGGACCGCAGCCCGGGCCGCATGGTCGCGCTCGTCGGCGACGCGGAGATGGACGAGGGCAACATCTACGAAGCGCTGATCGAGGGCTGGAAGCACGGCCTCAGGAACTGCTGGTGGATCGTCGACTACAACCGCCAGAGCCTCGACAGCGTGGTGCGCGAGGGTCTGTGGCAGAAGTTCGAGGCGATCTTCGCGAGCTTCGGCTGGGACGTGGTGATCCTCAAATACGGTTCGTTGCAGGAAGCGGCCTTCGCGGAACCCGGCGGCGACCGCTTGCGCGCCTGGATCGACCGTTGCCCGAACCCGCTCTATTCGGCGCTCACCTTCCAGGGCGGGGCGGCGTGGCGACGGCGCCTGCTGGACGAGATCGGCGACCAGGGCGACGTCACCCGCCTGATCGGGCGGCGCAGCGACGCGGACCTCGCCGAACTGATGGGCAACCTCGGCGGCCACGACCTGCCCGGGCTGCTGGCCGCCTTCGAGCGCGCGTCGCGCCACGACCGCCCGGTCTGCTTCATCGCCTACACCACCAAGGGCCACGGCCTTCCGCTCGCCGGGCACAAGGACAACCACGCCGGTCTGCTGACCCCGGCCCAGATGGTGGGCTTCCGCGCGGCGATGGGGGTGCGGCCCGGCCACGAGTGGGAGCCGTGGGAGGGCGCGCGCCTCGATCCGGCGCTGCTGGGGGAGACGGTCCGCCGGGCGCCCTTCTTCGCGGCCGGACGCCGGCGGCTCTCGGCGCCCGCCGTGCCAGTTCCGGCCTCGCTGTCGCTGCCGCCGCCGGGAACGCGGCCCCTCTCCACCCAGATGGGCTTCGGCCAGATCCTGAACGAGATCGGTCGCGACGACACCCCGCTGGCCGCCCGCCTCGTCACCACGTCGCCCGACGTGACGGTGTCGACCAACCTGGGCCCCTGGGTGAACCGGCGCGGCCTCTTCGCGAAGGAGAGCCTCGCCGATACCTTCCGGGCCGAGCGTATCCCCTCGACCTACAGCTGGGAGTTCGGGCCCAGGGGCCAGCACCTCGAACTCGGGATCGCGGAATCGAACCTGTTCCTGATGCTCTCGGCGCTGGGCCTCTCGCACGCCATCAACGGCGAGCGGCTGATCCCGATCGGCACGGTCTACGACCCTTTCATCTACCGGGCGGCCGACCAGCTGAACTACGCCTGCTATCAGGACGCCCGCTTCATCCTGGTCGCCACCCCGTCCGGCGTGACGCTGGCGCCCGAGGGCGGGGCGCACCAGTCGATCGGCACGCCGCTCGTGGGCATGGCGCAGGACGGGCTGGCGGCGTTCGAGCCGGCCTTCGTGGACGAACTCGCCGTCATCCTCCGCTGGGCCTTCGACTATGTGCAGCGGGACGGGGAGGGCGACCCGGACGAGACGACATGGCTGCGCGACCAGACGGGCGGGTCGGTCTATCTGCGCCTGTCCACCCGCCCGCTGGAGCAGCCGGTCCGGACCATGACGCCGGCGCTGGAGCGCGACGTCGTGAACGGGGCGTACTGGCTCCGTCCCCCGGGCCCGAACGCGACGGTCGTGATCGCCGTGCAGGGCGCGGTGGCGCCGGAGGCGATCGCCGCGACGGGCCTCCTGGCCGAGGACCGGCGGGACGTCGGGCTCCTGATGGTCACCTCGGCCGACCGGCTCGACGCCGGCCATCAGGCGGCGGAGCGGGCCCGCCAGCGCGGGACCGCCGACGCCCTCAGCCACGTCGAGCGCCTGCTGGCCCCCCTTTCGCGCGATTGCGGCCTCGTGACCGTGATCGACGGCCATCCGGCCACGCTCGCATGGCTCGGCGGTGTCTACGGACACCGGGTGAAGGCGCTCGGGGTCGAGCATTTCGGGCAGACGGGTACGATCGCCGACCTTTACCGTCATCACGGGATCGATGCGAACGCGATTCTCCACGCGGCCCAGGCGGCGGCACCGGGCCGGGCGGTCCGTCACCGGAAAGCCCTGTCGGCATAGCCAATAAGGCACTCTACCGCTGGTCGGCATATCGCGCTCGTCTAGTTCCCGTTTGACGGGCAAACGTGCATTTTGCGACCGAAGACCCGTGGATGCTTGAATGCGCGTCGTCCAAATGGATCAACACGCGGCCCTGTTCGACGCCCATCCGGATCCGTCCTTTGCGGTGGACCGGGGGCTCGCCATCGTCGCGATCAATCGGGCCGCGGAGCGACATTTCGGCGTCGGGCGGCAGGACGTCCTCTTCCGCGGCTTCCGCGAGGCGTTCCCGGCTCTCGCCGGCACGTTCCACGAGGAACTCCTGACGCGTGCCGTCGAGGCGGGCCGTGCGACCGAGGCCACCGTCGACGGCTTTTATCGGCCCGGCGCCAGGCTGAAGGTCCGGATCTTCCCCGTCGACGACGGGTTCGTGGTCGTTTTGCAGGACGTCACCGCCACCGAACGGGCCATGGTGGACCTCGCGGTGAGCGAGTTGCTGCGCCGGAGGAGCGAGGAGGCGGCGCGCACCGGCCTCGCCGAACTTCAGGCGATCTACGACACCGCGCCGGTCGGCCTGTGCGTCGTCGACCGCGACCGCCGGTTCCGCCGCGTGAACGCGCGCCTCGCGGAGTTCAACGGCGTGCCGGCGGGGGCGCACCTCGGCCGCACGATCGCCGAGGTCGTCCCGGGCATCAGCTTGCAGGTCGAGCCGTACTTCCAGCGGATCTTCGCGACCGGCGAGCCGATCCTCGACGTCGAGATCACGGGCGAGACGCCGGCGGCGCCGGGCGTCCGGCGCCACTGGCGCGAGAGCTGGCATCCGCTGCGCGACGCGACCGGTGCCGTGGTCGCCGTCAACAGGGTGGCGGAGGAGGTGACCGCGCGGAAGGAAGTGGCGGAGCGCGAACAGCTCCTCGTCCGTGAACTCCACCACCGCGCGCGCAACGTCCTCATGGTCGTCTCGTCGCTCGTGCAATTGACGGCGAAGGGCGATCCCGCCCGGTTCGTGCCGGTCCTCCAGGAGCGCCTGAGGGCGCTTGCCCGGGCGCACGAACTGACCAGCCGCGACCGGTGGGAGCGGGCGGAACTCGGGGCGTTGATCCGCCTCGAGCTCGCCCCCCACATGGACGGGGATCACGTCCACGTCGACGGGCCGCCGGTACCGCTGTCGATCGACGTGGCGCAGGCGGTCGCGATGACCGTCCACGAGCTGGTGACCAACGCGGCGAAATACGGCGCCCTGAGCTGGCCGACCGGGCGGCTGTCGGCGACGTGGTGCATCGAATTCGGGGAGGTGGTCCTCGACTGGGTCGAGCGTGGGGGACCGCCCGCCGCGGCCCCCGAGCGCGACGGCTTCGGTTCGCTCCTCATCCGGGTCAACATCGTCACGCGCCTGCGCGGCGCATTCGAGCCCCGATGGTCGCCGGAGGGATTCTCCTGCCGCATCCGTCTCCCGACCGCGGAACTGGTCGACGAGCCGCCGCCGGCCTGACGCTCAGGCGACGCAGCCGGGCGCCCGGTCCCCGACGAACCGCCGCAGGGCGTCCACCGCCGGTCGGTCGGGTCCCGGCCCGCGAACCCGGCCCGCGAACCCGGCCCGCGAACCCGGCCCGCGAACCCGGACCGTCGACCCCACCCGCCCGAAAGTGCATGCCAATGGCGAATGGATTCTTCACTTTCGGAAGATAGGCGACAGGGGTCGCGACGGGGGCGGTCAGCCCCGAACGAACCCGATCGCAACGTCGCCCAGGCCCTCGATCGTTCCCGTCACCCGGCACGGCACGTCCACCGACAGGAGGCCGCAGAGGCTTCCGGTCGTCACGTACTCCCCCGCGCGCAAGGGCCCCAGACCGGCCGGCGGCGCGCTCGCGTGGGCGACGAGGGGGGCGAGCCAGTCGCCGTTGGGGTGGACGAGCGGCCCCTTGAGGATGGACCGGCCGTCCGCGGCGAAGGCGCCCGCGACCGTCACCTCGCGGAAGCGCGACGCGGGGATCGACGCCCCGGGCACGAAGCCCCCGTGGGAGATGCCGTCGGCCAGGACGGCCGTGTAGGGCATCTTCGACGGCTCGGCGAACCGCCGCACCACGATCTCGATCGCGACCAGGACGGCGTCGGCGGCGGCCATCACCTCCTCCGCCGTATACGGACGGTCCGGCCGCGGGGCGAGGTCGCGCGCCATGCGCACCGCGATCTCCAGTTCGACGCCGATCGACGGGGCCGCGGTCGTCCAGCCGGCGCCGCTCGAGGCGAGGCCGCCGGCCGCCATCGAGGCCCCGGTCACGCGACCGTCGGGCCCGAAGCCGATCTTGCGGCCGGCGGGTCGCTCGCCCCGGCGTTCCAGCACGGCCGCCTGCACCCGATAGGCGGCGGCGTCGTCGGCGGGGACGAGTTCGGGCGGCAGGCCGTCGAGCGTCCGCCCGTCGCGGGCGGTGGCGGCGAGCAGGTCGGCGAGGCGAGTGACGACGTTCATCGTGGGTCCGGATCGGCGGAGGATACCACCCATCATCGCCCGCGCCGTGCCGACGCGCCAGACGTTCCGGCGTCCCGGTCGCGTCCTCCGTTCATGGCGGGCTGTCCGCGGTCGGGCCGGCGTCGAGGGACCAGACCACCTCCCACGGTCCGAGGCCGGGACCGTCCCCGGGACCGTGCGTCGGGTTCTCGTGCCGCAGGCGCCGGCCGGGGGGCCGCCCCGTGGCCGCGACGGCGGCGGACGAGAGGTTCGCGAGGAGATGGAGCCGACGCCCGTCGTCCAGGCGCCAGCCGACGCGGACCGCGCCCGGTCCGAGGACCGACCAGTCGGCCGACCCGCCGTACAGGTGCGGCAGCAGGGGCACGATCGCCGCCGCGCGGACCGTCAGCAGGGCACGGGTCCAGGCGTGACGGTCGGCGTGCGGCGCGCGGTCGAGGGCGCCCCAGTCCAGCTTCGCCGACAGCAAGGTGGTCTCTGCCGCCGGGTCGGGCATCAGCGCGCGCCGTCCGGGGCTGCGGAAGGCGGGGAAGCGGGCGAACTCCTCCCGTCGGCCGTCGCGCACCGCGTCGGCGAGGTCGGGTCCGAAGTCGCAGAAGAACGGGAACGGCTCCGTCGCCCCCCACTCCTCGCCCATGAACAGCATCGGCACCTGGGGCAGCAGCAGGAGAACCGTGCCCACGGCGCGCACGGCCTCGGGCGGGGCGAGGGTCGTCAGACGGTTGCCGAAGGCCCGGTTGCCGATCTGGTCGTGGTTCTGGGCGAACGCCACGAAGGCGAGCGGGCAGAGATGCGCGCTCGGCTCGCCCCGCGGCGTGCCGCGGTAGGGCATCGTCTCCCCCTGGAAGGCGAAGCCCTCGGCCAGCGCCCGGCCGAGCTTCTCCGTATCCCCGGCGTAGTCCGCGTAGTCGCCCGCGGCCTCGCCGGTCGCCGCCACGTGCAGGACGTGGTGGACGTCGTCGTTCCACTGCGCAGTGAAGGTCCGCGGGCGGCCGTCGGCGCCGCGGGCGAGCCGGGACGCGGCGTTCTCCTCGTTCTCCAGGATCAGGTGGATCTCGCGCCGGCCGTCGTAGCGGTCGCGGACCGTCCGCGCGATGGCGTCCAGCAGGTGTTCCCGGCTGTCGTCGACGATGGCGTGGACCGCGTCCAGCCGCAGCCCGTCGAAACGGAACTCCTCCAGCCAATAGAGGACGTTGTGGATCACGAAGTCGCGGTTCGTCGCGGACTGCGGACCGTCGTAGTCGATCGCCGCACCCCACGGCGTGTGGTGCCGCTCGGTGAAGAGCGGGGCGACCGCGGCGAGATGGTTCCCGTCCGGTCCGAAGTGGTTGTAGACGACGTCGAGAAAGACCATCAGGCCCCGTGCGTGGCAGGCGTCGACGAGGGCCTTCAGGTCGTCGGGCCGTCCGTAGGCGGCGTCGGGCGCGAACAGGTCGACCCCGTCGTAGCCCCAGTTCCGCCCGCCCGGGAAGTCCGCGACGGGCATGAGCTGCACCGCCGTGATCCCCGTCCGCACGAGGTGGTCGAGGCGGCCGATCGCCGCGCGGAAGGTGCCCTCCGGCGTGAAGGCCCCGACGTGCACCTCCAGGATCACCGCCTCCCGCCACGGCCGGCCGCGCCAGGCGGCGTCGGTCCAGGCGAAGGCGCGGGGGGCGATCACCTCGCTGGGGCCGTGCACGTCGTCCGGCTGGTGGCGCGACGCCGGATCGGGCACCGCGAGCCCGTCGGGGAGGACGTAGCGATAGCGCGTGCCGGCCGGCGCATCCTCGACCGTGAGCCGGTGCCAGCCGTCGGCCTCCCGCACCATGGGGCGCGGTTCGCCCCCGGTCTCCAGCGCCAGCCGGACGGTCGCGTGGCCGGGCGCCCAGAGGGCGAAGCGGGTGCGCCCGCCCGGCAGGAGAGCCGCGCCGAAGGGCATGTCGTGCGCCCGCGTCGTCGGTCCCGGAGCGGCATCCAGCAGCGACAGGATCCCGCGGACCGGGATCGACACCCAGTCCGGCCGGTTCGCCAGCTCGTACCCCACCTCGTAGACCGCTTTCTCCAGAAGGAAGTAGCGGAGCAGCGTGTCGTCCACCGGCGCGTCCGCCTCGGCGCGGTAGGCGTCGAGGAACGCCGCGGCGGCGCCGGCGTCGTCGTCGCGCCCGGCCGCCG
>JBIJED010000121.1:0-7688 GCA_044343785.1 Azospirillales bacterium
GGGGACGCGCGTGGGCCTCGCGGGCAAACTCGCCGTGGCGCTCACCATCGGCGCCATCGTCGCCGGCGTCGCGACCTATGCCGCGCTGTCCGCCTCGCCGCCCTTCGGGACCGACCCCGATACCGTCACGCTCCTTCTGACGCTGGACCTCGCGCTCCTGCTGCTGCTGGTCGCGGTGGTCGCGCGGCACATCGTCAAGCTCTGGCTCGAACGGCGACGCGGTCTCGCCGGGGCGCGCCTGCACGTCCGCCTCGTGGCGCTGTTCAGCATGCTCGCGGTCGCGCCGACGATCCTCGTCGCCGCCTTCTCGGGCATCTTCCTCTACGCGGGCCTGCAGTCCTGGTTCAGCGACCGGGTGCGCACCGCGATCAACGAGAGCCTCGCCGTCGCGCAGGCGTATCTCCACGAGCACCAGAAGACCATCCGCGCCGACGTCCTCGCGATGGCGAACGATCTGAACCGCGCGGCCCCTCGGCTGTTGGCGGATCCGAACGTGTTCCGTGAGGTGGTTTTGACGCAGACAGCGCTGCGCGGGCTGACCGAAGCGGTCGTCTTCGACGGCACCGAACGGGTCCTGGCCCGCGCCGGCCTCACCTTCCTGCTCGATTTCGACCCGGTGCCCGGCGACATGATCGAACGCGCCCGGCGCGGCGAGGTCGTGATCATGACCAACGACAGCGACGACCGGGTCCGGGCGCTGGTGCGGCTCGACCGGTTCGTCGACACCTTCGTGTTCGTCGGCCGTCTCGTCGAACCCCGGGTCCTGATGCACATGGAGCGGGTGCAGGGGGCCGCGCGCGAGTATGCGGAGCTGGCGCAGGTCCGTTCCAACGTGCAGATCACCTTCACGCTGATCTTCATCGTCGTGGCGCTGCTCGTCCTGATGGCCGCGGTCTGGCTCGGCCTGATCATCGCGAACCAGATCGTCACGCCGATCGGCGGGCTCATCCAGGCGGCCGAGCGCGTGCGCGCCGGCGACCTCTCCACCAAGGTGGCCGAGAGCGCGACCGCCGACGAGATCGGCATCCTCAGCCGGGCCTTCAACCGGATGACGGACCAGCTCCAGGACCAGCGGCGCGAGCTGATCGAGGCGAACCGCCAGCTCGACCTGCGCCGCCGCTTCACCGAGACGGTGCTCTCCGGCGTCTCGGCCGGCGTGCTGGGCCTCGACCAGGACGGACGGATCAACCTGCCCAACCGCTCGGCGGCCGAGCTTCTCGGCGTCGGCGCCCCCTCCGCCCTGACCGGACGGCTCATCGTCGAGGTGGCGCCGGAACTCGCGGAGCCGTTGGAGGCGACGCGCCGCCGGCCCGGCCGCCTGACGGAGACGCAGGTCCAGCTGCGGCGCGACGGCGAGCCGGCGCGTAGCCTGCTGGTCCGCATCGCGGCCGAGGTGGTGGCAGGCGAGATCCGCGGCTACGTGGTCACGTTCGACGACGTCTCGGAGCTCCTCTCCGCCCAGCGCAAGGCCGCCTGGGCCGACGTCGCGCGGCGCATCGCGCACGAGATCAAGAACCCGCTGACGCCGATCCAGCTCTCGGCCGAGCGGCTGAAGCGAAAATACCTGAAGGAGATCACGAGCGATCCCGAGACCTTCCGCACCTGCACCGACACGATCATCCGGCAGGTCGACGACATCGGGCGCATGGTCGACGAGTTCTCGTCCTTCGCGCGGATGCCGACACCGACGATGAAGGCGCAGAACGTGACGGACATCGTCCGCCAGGCCCTCTTCCTCCAGACGAGCGCGAACCCCCAGATCCGGCTCGGCACCGTGCTGCCGGCGCAGCCGGTGACCCTCGTCTGCGACGGTCGCCAGCTGATGCAGGCGGTGACCAACCTCCTGAAGAACGCGGTGGAGGCCGTGGACGGGCGCACGGGCGACGACCTGCCCCAGGGCACGGTCGACGTCCGTCTCTTCGAGGAGGAGGACCGGGTCGTGATCGCGGTCGAGGACAACGGGAAGGGGCTTCCGGCCGAAGACCGGGACCGCCTCACCGAGCCCTACGTCACGACGCGGCAGAAGGGCACCGGCCTCGGGCTCGCGATCGTGAAGAAGATCATGGAGGACCACGGCGGCGAACTCCGTCTCGCCGACCGTCCGGGCGGGGGCGCCGTCGTGAGCCTCGCCGTCCCGCGCAACCTTCCGACCACGTCCGCCACGGACGTCCCGATGCACAGGCAGGCAGGCCATGGCGCATGACATTCTGATCGTCGACGACGAGGCCGACATCCGGATGCTGATCGCGGGGATCCTCGGCGACGAGGGCTACCGCACCCGTCAGGCCGCCAACGCCGACGAGGCGCTGGCGGCCATCGGCCAGCGCATGCCGACGCTCCTCGTCCTCGACATCTGGCTCCAGGGCAGCCGCCTCGACGGGCTCCAGATCCTCGAAGCCGTGCTGAAGGACCATCCGACCCTTCCGGTCGTCATGATCAGCGGCCACGGCACGATCGAGACGGCGGTCGCCGCCATCAAGATCGGCGCCTACGACTTCATCGAGAAGCCGTTCAAGGCCGACCGCCTCCTCCTCATCATGGAGCGGGCGATCGAGGCGGCGAGGCTGAAGCGCGAGAACCGCGAACTGCGCGCCCGCACCGGCGGCGAGGCGGAGCTGATCGGCCGGTCGACGGTGATCAACCAGCTGCGCCAGCAGGTGGAGAAGGTCGCCCCGACCAACAGCCGGGTGATGATCTCCGGCCCGCCGGGCGCGGGGAAGGAGGTTGTGGCCCGCCTCATCCACCGTCGGTCGCGGCGGGCCGACGGGCCGTTCGTCGGGCTCAACTGCGCGATCCTGCGCCCCGACACGCTGGAGGCCGAGCTCTTCGGGACCGAGGCCGGGGAGGGCGGGCAGGCGCGCCGCGTCGGCCATTTCGAACAGGCGCACGGCGGCACGCTCCTGCTGGACGAGGTCGCCGACATGCCGCTGGAGACCCAGGGCAAGATCGTGCGCGTCCTCCAGGAGCAGACGTTCGAGCGCGTCGGCGGGTCGACGAAGGTCGAGGTCGACGTGCGGGTCATCGCCTCCACCAGCAGGGAACTCACCTTGGAGATCGAGGCGGGACGCTTCCGCCAGGACCTCTACTACCGGCTGGCCGTCGTGCCGGTGAAGGTGCCGCCGCTGTCCGACCGGCGGGAGGACATCCCGCTTCTCGCCCGGCACTTCATGACCGCCTACGCCCAGCAGGGCGGGCTCCCGTCGCGGGACATCGGCGACGACGCGATGACCGCGCTCCAGTCCTACGACTGGCCCGGCAACGTCCGCCACCTGCGCAACGTGGTCGAACAGCTCCTGATCATGACCTCGGGCACCCCGCGGGAGCCGATTCGCGCCGACATGCTCCCGCCGGAGATCGGCGCGATCACGCCGGCGGTCCTGAAGTGGGAGAAGGGCGGCGAGATCATGGGCCTGCCGCTGCGGGAGGCGCGCGAGGTGTTCGAGCGCGAATACCTCCTGGCCCAGGTCACCCGCTTCGGCGGCAACATCTCGCGCACCGCGGCCTTCATCGGGATGGAACGGTCGGCGCTCCACCGCAAGCTGAAGCTGCTCGGCGTCCACGGGACCGACAAGGGCGACCGGCCCGAACGCAACGAGCGACCGGTGAAGGAAGCCGTCGACTGACGGCCCCGGCGGCCGATGCGGCGGCCAGTGAGGACGGGCACCGTCCGGCTTGAGTTATTTCGATTTTCGGTCAACATCGCTGCCCGAGTTCCATCGTCCGATCCGGGGAGACCCATGCCGCGCTACGCCTACGTCAACGGGCGCTACGTTCCGCACGGTGACGCGACCGTCCACATCGAGGATCGCGGCTATCAGTTCGCGGACGGCGTGTACGAGGTCATCACCATCGTCGACGGCCATCTCGTCGACGAGGAACCGCACATCGACCGGCTCGACCGCTCGCTGAACGAGCTGCGGATCGCATGGCCCGTGTCCCGGCGCTCGCTGGGCTTCCTCATGCGGACGCTGGTGCGCCGGAACGGCGTCCGGTCCGGCATCATCTACATCCAGGTCACCCGCGGCGTGGCGCCGCGCGACTTCCGCTTCCCGAAGGCCGCCGAGCCCTCGCTGGTGATGACCACGCGGCACATGACGTTCGGCTCGCCGAAGCTGATGGAGGAGGGCGTCTCCGTCGTCACAATCCCCGACATCCGCTGGCAGCGCCGCGACATCAAGTCCATCGCGCTCTTGCCCCAGGCGCTCGGCAAGCAGCGGGCGGCGGAGGCGGGCGCCTTCGAGGCGTGGATGGTCGACCCCGACGGCACCGTCACCGAGGGCACCTCCAGCAACGCCTGGATCGTGACGGGCGAGGGTGTCCTCGTCACCCGCCCGGCCACGAACCTGATCCTCAACGGCATCACCCGCCTGCGCATCCTCAAGCTCGCCGCGGCGGCGGGCCTGCGCTACGAGGAGCGGCCCTTCACCGTGGAGGAGGCGTGCCGCGCGCGGGAGGCCCTCATCTCCAGCGCCACGACCTTCGTCACGCCGGTGACGCGGATCGACGGCCGTTCGATCGGGAACGGCGTTCCCGGCTCGCTCGCGTCCGCGCTCCGGGCGGACTACCTCGCCTTCGCCGGGGAGGCGGTTCCGGCCTGAGGGGGACGGTCGGCCGTCCCGCCCTTGGACCCCGCCCGCGAGATTCCCATATCGAGGAACATCGAATGGGATCTGGACGCGCCCTCCTTTTCGCGGCCAGTCCCGTCAACCGGACCCGTCGCACCGTGGCGCGTCCCAAGACCCGAATAGGGGCCGAGGCCGATGAGCAAGGAAAGCCAGAACGTTCAGGACGTGTTCCTCAATCACGTCCGGAAAAACAAGACGCCGGTGACCATCTTTCTGGTCAACGGCGTGAAGCTCCAGGGGATCATCACCTGGTTCGACAATTTCTCGGTGCTGCTGCGGCGCGACGCGCATTCCCAGCTCGTCTACAAGCACGCGATCTCGACCGTCATGCCCGCGCACCCGATCCAGCTGTTCGAGCAGCCCAAGGACGTTGAGACAGACTGACCCATCGGCCAACGGTGCCGCGCCCGTCCACACGGGCCACGCCATCGTCCTCCATCCGGTCCGCCGCACGCGCGAGGTGGCGGACCGAAGCCCCGCGGCCCAGCTCGACGAGGCCGTGGGCCTCGTCGCGGCGATCGACCTCAAGGTCGAACGCGCGGAACTCGTGAACCTTCCGCGCCCCAACCCCTCGACGTTCTTCGGCGAGGGGGCGGTCAAGACCGTCGGCCAGATGGTCGAGGACCTCGGACCCGAGGCGGGCACGGCCGTGGTGGTGGTGAACCACGCCCTCAGCCCGGTCCAGCAGCGAAACCTCGAGCGCGCCTGGAAGGCGAAGGTCGTCGACCGGACCGGCATCATCCTGGAGATCTTCGGCGCCCGCGCCCGGACGCGCGAAGGCATGCTCCAGGTCGAGCTGGCGGCGCTCACCTACCAGCGCTCGCGCCTCGTGCGGTCGTGGACCCACCTCGAGCGCCAGCGTGGCGGCTTCGGCTTCCTCGGCGGTCCCGGCGAGAGCCAGCTGGAACTCGACCGGCGCCTCATCCTCGACCGGATCGACCGGATCAAGAAGGAGCTGGAGGACGTCCGGCGGACCCGCGGCCTCCACCGGCGCGCGCGCGAGCGGGTGCCCTATCCGGTGATCGCGCTGGTCGGCTACACCAACGCGGGCAAGTCGACCCTCTTCAACCGCCTCGCCGGATCGGATGTGTTCGCGAAGGACCTTCTGTTCGCGACCCTCGACCCGACCATGCGCGCCGTGACGCTGCCGTCCGGGCGCAAGGTCATCCTCTCCGACACGGTCGGCTTCATCTCCGACCTGCCGACCCAGCTGGTCGCGGCCTTCCGCGCGACGCTGGAGGAGGTGCAGGCGGCCGACCTGATCGTCCATGTGCGCGACGTGTCCCACCCGGACAGCGAGGCGCAGAAGTCGGACGTCGAACAGGTGCTGGCCGGCCTCGACATCGAGGTGGAGAGCGATACCCGCGTGATCGAGGCGCTGAACAAGCTCGACGCGCTGGACGAGGCGGGCAGGGCGGAGGCGCTGGCCCGTGCGGCGCGGTCGCCCGAGCGGGTGGTGGCGCTCTCGGCCCTGAGCGGGGAGGGGATCGACCGGCTGGCGGCGCTCTTCGACGCCCACATGACGGCCGACCGGGTGATCGTCGACCTCGACGTCGGCATCGCCGACGGGGCGGCCCTCGCCTGGCTCTACCGGCACGGGGAGATCCTCGAGCGGCGCGACGACGACGAGGTCGCCCACCTCAAGCTGTCGATCGGGCCGGCGGAGCGGGCCCGCTTCGTCCATCGCTTCCCCGCCTATGCCGAAACGGCGCATCCGGAGACCCGCGCGTGATCCTGCCCGACATCGACCGCGTGACCGCCCTGATCCGCGAGGTCGCGGCGGCCGAGATCCTCCCGCGGTTCCGATCGCTGGGCGACGGCGACATCCGCGAGAAGGGCCCCGGCGACCTCGTGACCGTCGCGGACGAGGCGGCGGAGCGGGTGCTGACGGCCCGCCTGCCGGACCTGCTTCCCGGATCGCTCGTGATCGGGGAGGAGGCGGTCTCGGCCGACCCCGCGGTGATGGAGCGGCTGTCCGACGACCGGCCGGTCTGGATCGTCGATCCGGTGGACGGGACGATCAATTTCGCGAACGGGCGCGACCGGTTCGGCACCATCGTGGCGCTGGCCCGGGGCGGGCGCACGATCGCCGGCTGGATCGTCCATCCCGTGCAGGGGCGTGCCTTCACGGCCGTGGCCGGGGAGGGGGCGTGGGCGGACGGCGAGCGGATCCGCATCCCCGCTCCGCCGATGCGGGCGGACGAGATGCGGGGCCTGCTCTCCGTCTATTCCCACACGCCGGAGAGCCGCGAACGGATGGAGGCGAGCCGGGCACGCTTCGCCCTCACCGACACGTTCCTCGCCTCCGCCTTCGACTATCCGGCGATCCTGACCGGCGAGCGGCACTTCGTGAACTACCGCCGGACGCTTCCATGGGACCACGCCGCAGGGATCCTCATGGTGACGGAGGCGGGCGGGGCGGCGGCGCGGCCGGACGGCACGCCCTACACGCTGACCGGCACGACCGAGGGCATCCTCGTCGCCGCGGGCGCGGACATCTGGGAGACCGTGCGCGAGACGCTGTTCGGCGATGGCTGACCGGTTACGCATCGACACGGTCACGACGCCCGCGGGCGGCACGATCGGCATGACCATGTGCCCGGGCCGGGTCGACCGGACCGGGGAGGAGGGGCCGATCGTGCGCGACCTTGCCGCCGATCTCGCCGTGATCGCGGACTGGCGGCCGGACGTCGTCGTCAGCCTGATCGAGGATCACGAACCGGGTCTTCTCGGCGTGCCCGACCTGTTCGCGCGTCTGTCGGCGCTTGCGGCGGCATGGCACCATCATCCGATCCGGGATCTCGGCGTACCCGCAGCCGCCGACGCCTGGGCGGCACTTCTCGACGATCTGGGACGCCGCCTCGACGGCGGCGGCCGGGTCATCGTCCACTGCCGTGCGGGGCTGGGACGGACCGGCATGCTGGCCGCCTCGCTGCTCGCGCGGTCAGGCCTCGCGGCCGACGAGGCGCTCGCCGCGGTCCGGCGCGCGCGGCCGGGGACGGTCGAGACCGAGGCTCAGGTCGAAATCGTGCGCGCGTCGGCCGGTTCCTGAGCGCAGGTGCG
>JBIJED010000122.1:0-7683 GCA_044343785.1 Azospirillales bacterium
TCGCCGGCACCGCGGGATCGGGCGGAGGGGCGCGCGACGAGGATGACGCCTTGTCTTATTTCAGATACAACCTCAACACAGAACCCGATGGACAGGCAAGGGCCATGCTCGGACCCCGCGGCGGCGACGCCGACTTCGACGTGGTGGTCTCCGGCGGCGGGCCGGTCGGCCTCTGCGTCGCCTTCCTCGCGGCCCGTCGCGGCCTGAGCGTCTGCGTGCTGGAGACGGGCCCGGGGATCGAGCGCGACCTGCGCGCCTCGACCTTCCACCCGCCGACCCTCGACATGCTGGCCGACCTGCAGGCGACGGCGCGCGACCCCGACGCGCTCCGCCGGCACCTGCTCCGCTCCTCGATGATCGAGGGGCTGCGGCAGGCGGCGGACGTCGTCTGAGGGGGCTCACCGCCCCGAGGACGCGTGCCAGGGGATCAGGACGCGCCGCAGCGCGCCGATCCCGAAGTAGAAGACGAAGCCGAGGATCGTCATGTGGATGATGACGGCGAACAGGCTGTCGGTCTCGTAGGCGTTCATCCGCGCGATCAGCATGTAGCCGAGCCCCGCGTTCCCGCCGAGATACTCGCCCACGATCGCGCCGATGATCGCCAGCACGATCCCCACCTCCATGCCCGTGAGGATGCAGGGGAGCGAGGACGGCAGCTCCAGCCGGCGGAAGATCTGCCAGCGGGTCGCGTTCAGGCTCACCATCACGTCCCGGTGGCCCGCGTCGACCGACTTCACCCCCAGAACCGTGTTCGTCAGGATGGGGAAAAAGGCGAGGACCGCCGCCACGATGATCTTCGACGTCGGCCCGAAGCCGAACCAGACGACGAACAGCGGGACGAGCGCAACCTTGGGGATGACCTGCGTCGCGACGATGAAGGGGTTCAGCGTCTGCTCCAGCCACCGGAGCCGGCCGATCGCCACCCCGAGCCCCACGCCCACGACGAGCGCCCAGGCGAAGCCGACCAGGGTGACGTGGATGGTGGCGCCCGTGTGCCGCCAGGCCCGCGGACTGTCGAGCATCTCCAGCCATGCGCTCCACACCGAGGCGGGCGACGGCAGGATGAAGGCGGAGATCCCGGTCTCCGTCACGTACAGGTGCCAGATGCCGACCAGCACGAACAGGAGCGCCGGCGTGGTGAGCCAGGGCAACAGCGCCTCGCGGCCCGGCATGGCGGACGTCCGGGGCGGCGCGGGCTCGTCGAGGGGGATCCCGGACATGGCGCGTCTCCTCAGCTGATCTCGGCCAGGCGATGGCGCAGGGCCTTCGCGATGGACTGGAAGGCGGGGTGGCCCTGGGTGTCGAGGGTGCGGGGCCGCTCGATCGGCACGTCCACGACGGTGTCGATGCGCCCGGGGCGGGGGGACAGCAGCACGATGCGATCGGCGAGGAAGACGGCCTCGCCGATCGAATGGGTGACGAGCAGGATCGTCTTGCGCGTCTCCATCCAGATCCGCTGGAGCTCGAGGTTCATCTGGTCGCGCGTCATCGCGTCGAGCGCGCCGAACGGCTCGTCCATGAGCAGGATGTGCGGATCGTAGGAGAGCGCGCGGGCGATCGCCGCCCGCTGGCGCATGCCGCCCGACAGCTCCTCCGGCCAGCGTGTCTCGAACCCGGCGATGCCGACCAGACGCATCAGCGCGTGGGCGCGGGCCCGCCGCTCGGCCCTGGCGACCCCCTTCAGTTCGAGCGGCAACGCGATGTTGTCCTCGATGGTCAGCCAGGGAAAGAGGTTCGCCTCCTGGAAGACCATCCCGAGTTCGGAGACGGCCGCGTCCTGCCGCCTGCCGTCCCTCCACAGCGGCGTGCCCTCCACCGTCAGCGTGCCGCTCGTCGGCGGGATCAGACCGCCGACCATGCGCAGGAGCGTGGTCTTGCCGCAGCCGGACGGGCCGAGGAGGACCAAAAGCTCCCCTTCCGCCACAGAGAGGTCGGTGCGGGCGAGCGCATGGACCGGCCGGTCCCGCGTCCCGTACCATTTCTCGACCCCGTCGAGGACGATGGCGCCGGTGCGCGGCGCAGCGACGGCGGAGAGGTCAGGTGCCAGGGGCGGCATCGGCGATCTCCTGCGGATCGGTCGCGCGGGCGCGGTCCGGCCTTGCGACGCCGCCGCGAGGATGTATCATAGATAATACAACCTCACTGTCAATCCCGGGCCGGCCCGGACGGAGGCGGATGATGAGCGTGGCCTATGCCCCCGACGGGCTGCTCGGCGTGCTGACGCCCCAGGCGAACACGACGGTCGAGCCGGAACTGGCGCTGCTGATGCCGCGCGGGACGGCGTGGATCAACGGTCGCCTCATGAGCGGCCGGGCCACGATCGCCGACAGGCTCCGCGACTACTTCGCGAACTACGCCGCCTCGATGGGGCAGTTCGCGAACGCGCCGGTGGGCGCGGTGGCCTTCGCCTGCACCGGGGCCTCCTATCTGGCGGGCGTGGCGAAGGAGGACGCGACGATCGCGGAGATCGCCGGCCGCCACGGCATCCCGGTCCTCACCGCGGCGACGGCCGTCGCGGATGCCCTGCGCGCCCTCGGCGCGCGGCGGATCGGCCTCGTCTCGCCCTACGACGAAGCGCTCGACGCCGCGAGCGTCGAGTACTGGACCGCGCGCGGCTTCACGGTCGCGGCGAAGAGCAGCGCGTGGCGCCGATCGGACGAGTTCCACCCGATCTACAGCCTGCCCGGCGGCGCGTCGCAGGCGGCGCTCGACCGGCTCGCCGGCGAGCCGCTGGATGGCGTGGTCATGCTGGGCACCGGCATGCCCACCCTCCACACCATCGCGCGGTCGCCGCGGCTCGGATCGGCACCCGTGCTGTCCTGCATGCTCTGCCTCGCGTGGCGGTCGGTCGTGGCGCTCGCCGGCGGGACGCCCGACGCCGCCTCCCTCCTCGCGATGGTCGACGGTGCCGGATGGCGCGACCGCCTGCCGACCCCGGCCGTGTGACGGGCGGACGGTGATCCTTTTCCCCTCCGGCGGTGTTCGTGAGACACGGCCGGAGGGGTCCGCATGGTCAGGGCGTTCGCGGCGGCGCTGGTCGCCGCCTGTCTCCTCTTCACCTCCCCGTCCGCCCGGGCGGACGACGTCGATCTCGCCCTCGTGCTCGCGATCGACGTGTCGGGCAGCGTCACCGCCGACCGCTGGACCCTCCAGCGACGGGGCTATGCGCGGGCGTTCCGGAGCCCGGACGTCGCGGGCGCCATCGCGAGCGGGCGGCACGGCGCGATCGCGGTGACCGTGGTCACCTGGTCGAGCGCGGACATGCAGCGGCAGATGACGCGCTGGACCGTGATCGACGGACCGGACGCCGCGGCGGCCTTCGCCGCGGAGATCGAGGGTCTGCCCCGCGTCTTCGCCGGAAGCACGTCGATCAGCGGGGCCATCGACTTCGCCCTGCGCACCCTCGACGGCTTCGCCGGCCGCCCCGACCGGCGGGTGATCGACGTGTCCGGCGACGGGGCGAACAATTCGGGCGAACTCTGCAAACCCGCACGCGACCGGGCCGTGGCCCGGGGCGTCACGATCAACGGCCTGCCGATCGAGGCGGACGAGCCCGGGATCGAGCGATTCTATCGGGAGCACGTGATCGGCGGCGCGGACGCGTTCGTCGTGGTCGCCGCCGACTACGACGCGTTCGCGGAGGCCATCCTCGCCAAGCTGGTCCGCGAGATCGCCGCCGTGCCCCCGCCCGCCGGCGCGGCCCGGTCGGTGGCGCGCTGAGGCCGGCGGGTCAGGCCGCCTCGCGGTCGCGGAGGCGCTGCGGCGCCGCGGACGAGCCGGCCGCCGGCATCCGCAGGATCGCCGTCGTGCCCTCGCCGGCACGGCTGCGGATCGCGAGGTCGCCCCCCATCGCCCGGGCGAGGCCGATGGAGATGGCGAGGCCGAGCCCGACGCCGGCCGGGCTGGAGGTGTAGGCATCGTCGGCGCGCACGAACGGCCGGCCGATCTGGTCGAGAATCTCGGGCCGGATGCCGGGACCGTCGTCCTCGACCCGGATCTCCATCCAGCCGTCCTCGCCCATGACGAGGCGAAGGCCGATCCGGCCGGCGGGCGGCGTGTACTTGACCGCGTTCGACAGGAGGTTCAGCAGGACCTGGTGGAGCGCCTTCTGATCGGCCATCAGGACCGGGGCCCGCCGCAGCGCGTGCACCCGCAGGCGCAACCGCGCCGACCGCACCGACGGCCAGATCGCACGGACCGCGCGCACGAGCGCCCGGCGGGGATCGACGGGGGTCGGCACGATCTCGAGGTTGCCGTCGGAGATCCGCGACAGGTCGAGGATGTCGTTCACCAACGAGAGCAGGTGACGCCCGGCGTCGGTGATGTCGCGGGCGTACTCGGCGTACTTGGGATGCGCGTGCGGCCCGAACGCCGCCTCCGCCATCAGGTCGGCGAAGCCGATGACGGCGTTGAGCGGCGTGCGCAGCTCGTGGCTCATGTTGGAGAGGAATCGGCTCTTCGAGAGGTTGGCGTCCTCGGCCGCCTTCAGAAGATGCGCGAGTTCGGCGTTGGCGCGCCGCAACCGCTCCTCCGCCTCCTCGATGTCCGACATGTCGCGCGCGATCGCCACCCCGTAGGCACGGTCGTTGGCGCTGAACCGGCCGAAGGAGAGGGCGACGGGAAAGGCCCTGCCGTCCCTGCGGCGCCCGTCGTGACGACGCCAGCCGTGCAGGCACGTCCCGACCGGATACGCCACCCCGGCGGCGTCCGTCGCGTCCTCGCGCCCGGCCGGGGCGATGCCCGGGATCAGGATTTCGTGGCCGCGGCCGAGGATCGCCTCGCGCCGCCAGCCGAACATGCGCTCGGCGGCAGGGTTGAAGTCGATCACCCGCCCGTTCGCGTCGATCGTGACGATCGCGTCCTCGGCCGTCTCGAACAGGGCCGAAAGCCTGGCCATCGTCTCGGTCGCCGCGGCACGGATCCGCATCTCCTCGGAGACATCGAGAAGGATGCCGTCGCAGACGATCGCGCCGTCGGCGTCGCGCGAGGTACGGGCCTTGATCACGCAGTCCCGGACCGTGCCGTCGGGCGGCACGAACCGGCCCGAGAAGCTCCAGAGACCCTCGTCGCCGCGGATCGCCTCGACCGCCTCGAACCACCGCCTCCGGTCGTCGGGATGCACGCGCAGGAGGCGCGGATCGCGCACGAGGTCGTCGGCGGCAATGCCCAGCACGTCGGCCGAGCGCGGGCTGACCCACACGAGGCCGTAGCCCTTGGCGTCCCGCCGCCACTGCAGAACCACGCCCGGCACCGTCTCGACGAGGTGGCGGAACCGCCGCTCGCGCTGGCCGAGGTCCGCGCGCACGCGTTCCCGTTCCACGGTGCGGCGATGCTGGATCAGCGCAAGCAGGCCGATGATCGCGAAGCCGAGGGCGCAGAGCGCGGCGGCCAGCAGAACGACGCGGTTGGCCTCGGAGAAGTGGGGCGTCGCGTCGAGCGAAACCGTCACGAAGACGGGGAACTGCGCGCTGATCCGCCGGGCGGCGTAGCGGCCCGCGCCCTCGGGGCTCCTGTAGAAGAAACCCTCGACGTCGCGGTCTGGACGCAGGACGCGGAACACCGGCCCATCGGGATGGAACAGGTCCGTCTCCGGCCCCGTCGGACCCTTCACGGCGAGCAGGAGGCCGTCGGATCGCCACAGCGACGTGGTCGTGCGGTCGTCCACCCCGGAGTTCATCGCCTCCTCGAGGGCGCGCCCCCGGACCCCGACGGCGACGACACCCTCGAAGAGGCCGTCGGGCGAGCGGATGGCGCGGGCGAGCGGGACCATGACCTCGCCGAACAGGGCCGAACGGTAGAGGCTGCCGACGTCGTAGCGGCGGGCCGCGTCCGCGGCGAGCGTTCGGAAATAGTCGAGGTTGCCGAGATCGCGGCCGAGCCCCCCGCGCGGCGACGCGGCCGCCGTGATCACGCCCCGGTCGTCCTGCACGACGATCCCGACGATGTCGGGAATGTCCGACTGCATCTCGTCCAGCCGCGCGTGCATCTCGGCCAGCGTGATGGTGCCCGACGACCGCGCGATCGCCAGCTCGACCGACCGGTCGAGCGCCACCCGCGCCGTCTCGAAGACGCCGTGGACGGCCTTGTTCGCGGAGACGGCGGCGAAGTTCGCCGCCGATCGCCCGCGCGTGTCGGCCTCCAGCCAGGTGTGGCGGACGGCGATGACGCACACGGCGACGAGCGACGCGACCGCGAGACCCCATCCGACCGCCGCCAGCAGCCCGAAACCGCACAGGCGCAGCGCGTGCCGGACCGCCGCCACGGCCCCGTTGGTCCGTCGGCCGAGCGACAGGGTCGGAGCGTCGTGGGCCGTCGACCCGATCATGGACGCCCCCCCTCCCGGCGTCCTCCGGGGGACCCGTTCGGCAGGGGCGCGCGGACCGGCGGCACGGGCACCGCCCTCACGCCTGGAGTTCGGCGAGCCGCTTGCGATAGGCGGCGACCGACGCCTGCACGATCGCCACGTGCCGGTCGAGGGGGTGCGACGGTTCCACCAGCGCGAGGAGACGGTAGACGTAGCCTTGCGCCATCGAGACCATGTCCGGCGTGGCGCCGCGGGACACCATCGTCTCCGCCAGCTCCATCACCTCGCCCGCCAGCGGGTTCGCCACCTGCGCGATCTCGCTGCCCTCGGGGAGGCGGGCGAGGAGGTCGCCCACGACGGGCTGGATCCTGTAAAGCTCGCCCAGATGCAACGGGTCGACGGTGAGCACCGCGTCGGGGAGCCAGAGGAGGTGGAGGAGGAAGGCGGCCTGAAAGGCGCAGCGCTGGACCCGCTGCTCCTGCATCGTCCCCCACGTCTCCTCCACGTTCGCGTCGAGATCGGCCATCGACTGGCCATGGACGCGCATCGCCAGCGTGTTGGGCACGACGAGGCCGGGGATGGCGATGCCGCCGCCGCGCGTATCCTTGCGCCGGTCGGGTCCCATGTAGTTCGCCGTCACGATGAACGGGCGGCGCGCATCGACCAACGCCTCCATCCGTTCCGCGATCAGCTTGTAGCTGACCGGCTTGGCCACGATCGTGTCGGCCCCCGCGTCGGAGGCCATCCGCATCAGCCTCGGCGTGGGCTCGGAGGCGGTGACGACGATCGGCAGGAACGGGTTCGACGCGGTCTTGCGCGCACGGATGTCGGCGACCAGCCGGAGCGGACCGGGATTCTCGTCGGACGCCGCGATGAAGAGCACGTCGGCGGTGTCGGCCATCAGGTCGGCAGGCTGCGGCGTCGCCTCTTCGAACTCGCGCGGCGCGGGCATCCCGATCGCGAGCATCGCCTGACGAAGCACGCGCCGCGACGTCAGCGGCGGCTCCACGACGACGGCGTGCACCCCGCTGAAGTCGTTTCGGACCCGGAGACCCTTACGAAGTCCGTCGATCGCGAGCATCGCGCCCTCCCGTGGAACAGATGCCCGGTATACTCCTTAATATACTAATGAACGATTTACCGCGATCCGATGGTCATGTCCTCCGCGGACGCACCCGGATCGCGGGCGGTCGTCGCGGCGTCGCGGACGGCCTGGGCGATCAGCGCCAGCTGGTCGCCCAGCGGCGACGCGCGGCGCCAGACCATCCCCACCGTCCGCATCGGCCGCGGCGGCGGAAGGCGGGCGACGGCGACCGGGGCCGACCGGGTCTCGACGGCCAGCGCCATCTCGGGGATCAGCGTCACCCCCATGCCGGCCC
>JBIJED010000123.1:0-7667 GCA_044343785.1 Azospirillales bacterium
CAGTTCACAGGTCCGGGTCCCGCGAGTCAAGAAAGCTCCTATGTCGCGCAGGGGTATTTCAGTCCTTCCGGCCGACCACTTTCACCCGCTCGAAATCGCTCGCCACGCGTGCCGCGGGAAAAACCATGCGCGCCTCCGCCTGCACCTCCGGCCCCCGGTGGCGGTGGCTGATGTGGGTCAGCCAGAGCGCCTCGACCCTCGCTTCGACGGCGAGCTGGGCCGCCTGCGCCGCGGTCAGATGGCCCGAAAGGGCCGCGCGTTGGGCGTCGGCGGACAGGAACGTCGCCTCGCAGACCAGCAGGTCGGCACCTGCCACCTCCGGCACCAGGTCGGCGAACGGGCCGGTGTCGCCCACGACGCAGATGCGGGGGCCCGGCTTCGAGGGCGCTGCGACCTCCTCGGGCTCGACCCGTCGCCCGCCCGGCAGATCCACGCCCACGCCGCCCGCCAGCAGCGCCCGCATCGGGCCCGGCGGGACGCGCAGGGCGTCGAGGCGCGCGGGATCGAGGCGCATCTTCGGCCCCTTGTCCTCGAACCGGAAGCCGAGGCAGTCGGCCACGGTGTGCTGGAGCGGGAAGGCGACGACGCGCAGCTCCGCATCCTCCCAGACGACGCCCGGCCCGATCTCCTGCAGCCGGATCTCGATCCCCGGGTCGCCGTAGGGATGAAGCGCCCCGTCCAGCAGCGCGCGCACGACCGCGAGGGTCGCGGGCCCGCCGCAGATCGTCAGGTGCGGCGTGGATTCCCACTGCGCGAGCGTGGCGGCGAGACCGGGCAGGCCGAGCACGTGGTCGGCATGCCCGTGGGTGAGGAGGATCGTGTCAAGCCGCCGGAACCCGACGCCCGAGGCGAGGATCTGCCGCTGCGTGCCCTCGCCGCAGTCGACCAGGAAGCGGCGCGGGCCGTGGTCGACCATCAGGGCCGGAAGGCCGCGGTCGGCCGCGGGCACGGCGGCGGCTGTGCCGAGGAAGGTCAGCTCGAACATGGGATCTCCCGGTGCGGGGCGGGGCGCCCGCCCGGATAGCCCAACATACGGTCCGGTGGCAACCTCACCGGACGATCTACAGGCTTGCGCGCGCGCCGAGGCCCTTCGCCGGATTCTCGACAGGACCCGCCCTGGCCACGAGGACGTCCACGTCGCCGGACGGCGGCGTGCCCGCCGCCTCGTCCGTCCCATCCGATCGGCGTGCCTCGTTCACGAAGCATCCGCGGCTGACCGGGAGCAAGGCCTCGGCCCCCCGCCCCGCCACCGGCGACAAAGACCTGACCACGCCCTTCGGCGCGTCGAACGCGATCCCGACGGGCAGGACGCGATCAGGCGGCGAAGGGCAGGGCGGCCTCGTGGGCCGCGTTGCGCATCGCCTTCTGGAGCTTCTCGAAGGCGCGGGCCTCGATCTGCCGCACCCGCTCGCGCGAGACGGCGTACTCCTTGCCCAGCTCCTCGAGCGTGGTGGGGTTCTCCTTGAGCCGCCGCTCGATCAGGATCCGCCGTTCCCGGTCGGTGAGCACGGCGAGGCCCTTGTCGAGCAGCTTGCGGCGCAGGGTCAGCTCCTGCCGATCGGCCAGGACGGTCTCCTGGCTGGGCCGCTCGTCGACGAGGAAATCCTGCATCTGGGCGTCACCGTCCTCGCCCACCTCCGCGTTCAGCGAGCTTTCCGACGCGGCGAGGCGGCGGTTCATCTCCACCACCTCCTGCTCAGGCACGCCAAGCTCCGTGGCGATGGCGCGGACGGTCTCCGGCCGGAGGTCGCCCGTCTCCATCTCCGTCAGCTGGGCCTTCAGGCGGCGGAGGTTGAAGAACAGCTTCTTCTGCGCCGCGGTGGTGCCCATCTTCACCAGGGACCAGTTGTGCAGGATGTAGGTCTGGATCGCCGCGCGGATCCACCACACCGCATAGGTGTTGAAGCGGAACCCCTTTTCGGCGTCGAACTTCTCGACCGCCTGCATCAGGCCCAGGTGACCCTCGGCGATGAGGTCGGCGACGGGCAGGCCGTATCCGGAGAAGCCGCGCGCGATCTTGGTGACGAGGCGCAGGTGGCTCTGGACCAGCCGCTCCATCGCCTTGGGATCGCGACGGTCGCGCCAGGCACGGGCGACCGCCTGCTCCTCCTCCGCGGTCAGGAGGGGGAACCGGCTCGCTTCCCGCATCGCACGGCTGAGCGCGTCCTCGTGCGGAATCACGTCGTTTGCGGGTTGCGACATCTTCATGGCGTTTCCATCTCCTGCCGGCCGGACCCTTCCCGATCCCCGGCTCGCCGCCGATCGGACCCCGGCCTCAACAGGGCGGGCGACCGACGGTCCCGATCCCGACGGGGCGGGCGACCGACGGCGGAAGCCGTACGGACGGACGCCCCATCCGTTTCGAGGGCCGGCGTGTGCGGGGTTTGTTCTGGACAATGCCCTTGGAATTGGGCGCGGCCCGGCCGTTTTCAATGCCACGAACGGGGCTTTTTCGCAAGTCCGGAAAGAGGACCGGAACGGTCCGCTTCAGGTGCCGACCCTGAGGGGTGCGGCCAATTTGCGCAGGGCCGCCAGCACGGACAGGGCTGTTATGCGTCCGGTCTTCGGGTTCTCCGACGGCACGTTCTCGATCTCCATCGAAAAGCGCGCGCTGTCGGCGTCCACCTCGATCCGGTGGCAGTTCCGGGTGACGCCCGGATCGGCCCAGATGTCGATCGTCGTCCGGTCCGGGCCGATGCCCGCCAGCGACAACGCCGCCGCCACGTTGACGTTCGCGGGAAAGCCCTTCGCCGCCTCGCGCGCGGTGCCGGAGAACACGCGCAGCGGCGTCGTCAGCCCCTCCACCGAAATGCCGTTCTCCACGAGGTGCGGGGCGCCGACGAGGCCGCCCGGCGGCTTGCGGGTGGTCATACGGACCGATCGGATCTCGCCTTCCGCCGCGGCGCAAACGGCGTCGAGCCCGAGCAGGGCGCCCGTCGGGACGATGATCTGCCCGCCCTTTTCGCGGGCGAGGTCGATCAGGTGCGGACGGGGGAGGAGGGCGCCGGCGCTCAGGACCATCACCGTCCGGCCCGCCGAGAGCATGGGGACCGCGATCGCCTCCAGCACCGAGGCCGGGGCGCACTCCACCGCCAGGTCGGCATGGGCCGGGAGATCGTCCAGCGCGACCACGGGGACCGCGATCCCCGCGGCGTCGAGCCAGCCGCGCGCCTTGTCCGCGTCGCGGGCCGCCACCGCCGTCAGGACGAGGCCGGGGATGCCGTCGGCGAGGCGACGGGCGAGGGTCTTTCCGATCGCACCGAGACCGGCGACGGCGACACGGCTTGTCTGCATGGACCTGAGGGGCAATCTGGAGGGGCTGGCAGCATACGAAGCGTGCCGAACGAAGCAAGGCCGTCGGGGCCTGAACGGAAGGGAGCACCGAAAAGAGATGATGAGACGAACCCTGTTGGCCGCCGTGGCCGGCCTCGTCGCGCTCACCGGCGCGGCGCAGGCGCAGCAGTATCCCGCCCGCCCGGTGACCATGATCATCCCGTTCGCCGCCGGGGGTCCGACGGACGTGCTCGGGCGCGTCATGGCGCAGCGGATGTCGGAACTCCTGGGCCAGCAGGTCGTCGTCGAGAACGTGGCGGGCGCGGGCGGCATGCTCGGCGCGCAGCGCGTGGCGCAGGCGCGGCCGGACGGCTATCAGTTCGTCCTCGGCACCGTCGGGACCCACGCGGTCAACCAGACGCTCTATGTGAAGCCGCTCTACGACGCCGCGACCGACTTCCAGCCGGTGGCCCTCATCGCCGAGGTGCCGCTCGTGCTGATCACGAAGAAGGACCTGCCGCCGAACACCCTGGCGGAATTCATCCCCTACGTCCGCGCCAACCAGCCGAAGATGAGCTTCGCCTCCGCGGGCAACGGCTCGGCCGTGCACCTCGGCTGCCTGCTCCTGAACTCGGTGCTCGGCACGAACGTCGAGCACATCCCCTATCGCGGGTCGGCGCCGGCGCTCCAGGACCTCACCGCCGGGACGGTGGACTTCATGTGCGAGATCGTCTCCACCGCCCTGCCGCAGATCCAGGCGGGGCAGGTGAAGCCGATCGCGACGCTGACCAAGGGCCGCTCGCCGGTCCTGCCGAACCTGCCGACCGCGCACGAGAGCGGCCTGCCGGAGTTCGAGGCCTACACCTGGAACGCCTTCTACCTGCCCAAGGGCACGCCGGCCGACGTGGTGGCGCGGCTGCGTCAGGCGACCATCGACGCCATGGCGACGCCCGCCGTGCGCGAGCGTCTGCAGGGCATCGGCGCGACTCTGGTCGGGCCCGAGCGCACCACGCCCGAATATCTCGCGAACTTCACCCGCAGCGAGATCACCAAGTGGGCGGCGCCCATCACCGCGTCGGGCGTGAAGGTGGAATGACGGCGTGACGGGGGCGGCGGCCCGTCATGGCGACGCGTCGCCGCCCTCGGAGAACCAGCGGTCGAGATCGACGAACGACCGCCTCGCGGCGGCGACCATCGCGTCCTCGGCCGCCTTTCCCTGCGCCGCGGCCCAGTCGTCGATCGAGGCGCACACGTCCGACCACCGCGGGTGCGTGCCCGCCGGCGGGTCGGCATAGAAGGCGGCGCCCGCCCCGGGCCCGAGGCCCAGCCTGTCGGCCAGGTGGCGTGCGATGATCCGGCCGCCGAGCACCGATCCCTCGAGAACATAGACGATCCCCATGGCGGCGGCCGCGTCCACGTCCGCAGGCAGCGGGGCCGCGGGCACGGTCGCCGGATCTGTTCCCAGGCGGCGGAGGTCCTCCTCGAGCCAGCGGACCCGGTCCGCCATCGCGGCGACGACCTCCGGCATCGCCTGGCCGAGGGTGCCGGCGACCCGGTCGAGCGCGGGGCGGTGATAGCCGTGGAGGCGGACGTGCATCCGCCGGTGGTCGGCCAGCGTCACGTCGTCGGCCAGCATCCGCGCCGCGACCGGGTTCCGCTCGATGCGGTCGTGCAGCTCGCGGGTCTCGTCGCGCAGCCTCGCCGACGCCGCCCGCCGCCGCCTCGCTCCCGCCCCGCCGCTCGCCATCCCCGTCCTCCGGCCTCCCGACCGCGGCAGCATCGGCCCTCCTGCCGCGGCGTTCAACCGTCGTCGTCGGGGCCGGCATGATCGTCGGTACACGACGATGGTCTTGTGGCAAGGCCGACGGTCGAATATCTCCCTTGTCGAACTCCGGGCGCGCCGCGGCCCGGCGGCCACGGAAGACCAAGATGATCGGCGTAGAGGCGTTCGCGCACGTCGAGGACACCCGGTTCCGCCTGCTGCTGTCGTTCTGGCTCGGCGCGCGCGAGGGGCGGGCGGTCCCGCCCGCCACAGCCATCGACCCGGTCCGCTTCGCCTTCGCTTTGCCGCTCGTCTGGCTCTGCACCGTCGAGGAGAACCCCCGGGACTTCCGATACCAACTGCTCGGCGAGCACGTCCGTGTCGCGTACGATCGTTATCCGCGCAACCGGACCCTGCGCGAGATCACCGAACCGCAGGTGCTCGACCGCATCCTCGGCTATTTCAACCGCGCGGCCGACGAGCCCGCGATCGTCCACGTGGCCGGCCGCCTCTACGCCGAGTCGCTGCGCCCGGCGCGGGGGGAGCGGATCCTCCTCCCCTTCGCGGACGCGCAGGACGGCCGCGTGACCCGGATCCTCGGGGCGACGGTCCATTCGTGGGAGATCCAGGGCTACGGCCCGGCGTCGGCGCCGGACCGGCAGGTCCGCACCTTCACGCCCGTGGACGGTCGCCCGGCCTGGACCGAGGACTGGCTCTGAGCGGACCGGGGCCGTTCGCGCGGAGCCTCAGCCCGGCGGCGCGTCCGGACGGCGGATCGCGACGTCGTAGAGCGCCTCGCCGTTGAAGGCCCAGAAGACGACCGGCCACCGGCGATCGCGCACGAATTCGCAGACCGCCTTGTGCACCCCGAACGTACCGAACCCCGGGTGGTTGTAGCGGGCGAAGTCGTTGAAGATGAGCAGCCCGCCGGGGCGCACCTTCGACCATGCGGCGTCGATGTCGGCGCGGACGGCCGCATAGGAATGGTCGCCGTCGATGTAGACCCAGTCGAAGTGATCGTCCGGGAAGGTGGCGAGCCGTTCGACCGACAGGCCGTCGTGCAGGCGCACGCGCGGGTCGCCGCGCACGTCGGCGCGGAGGTTGGCGAACGTGACGTCGACGAGATGGAGTTCCCGCGGCTGGACGCGCTGGAGCATCTCGGCCGCGAAGTCGCCGCGGAACGTCCCGACCTCGACGCCGATGGACCCCTTGTCCAGCAGGTTGAGGATCCCGGACCGCGACTCCAGGACCCGGCAGCCGTCCAGCAGCGGCTGGGGGAGCGACGGGGAGGGACCCGGGGCGGGCGTGGCCATCAGACGGAACAGCCGATAGACGACCTTCACGGGCTCCGGCAGGGTCCGCCGGATCCAGAGTTCTGTACGCGCAAGCATTCCTGGATGGGCCCGGCCGCCGAGGATCGAAGGCGAGAGCATAGGGATGCCCACGGAATGGGTCAAACGCCCCGCGCCGGATCCGGATGGACGCGCCGACGGGCCCGTCTCCCGTCGGTCCGCGGCGCGGGGGTGCGGGGCGCCGAGGCGCACAGGACGCAGATGCACACGTGGTCCGCGACGGTGATCCGGAGCAGCTCCGTGTCGGGACGTCTCACGGCGGACGCCGTTCGCGCGCCGAACGGTTTGGGACCGATTGTCGGGCGCTGCAGTTCACCGTCCGGATCCCGTTTTCGGCGGGCTGAGTTCCCGGGTTCCTTCCGGGATGTCGGCCTCCTCCCGGAACGGCCGAAAGCTCCGGCCTATCCGACGCTGCTTCCCGCAAGCCATTGATAATGAAGGGTTCTGGCGGACGGGGTGGGATTCGAACCCACGGTGAGGTTCCCCCCACGGCGGTTTTCAAGACCGCTGCCATAAACCACTCGGCCACCCGTCCGAAGGCCCGACGCGTCGACCGGACCGGTTCCGGGGACCGATGTAGCGCCAAGGGGCGGGCGTCGCAAGAAGGACGCAGCCCCGGTCCGACCACCGTTGCGACACGACGCGGAACGGCTCCGCCTACCGGGGCCGGTTCCTGCTGAACCTCGACGGCGACGACGAGCCCGAGGCCTATCGGGGCTACTGCAACGAGCCTCCGCGCCGCGAGCGGGAACCCCAACTCGACGAGTGACGCCGGCACCGCACCGTCGCTTCCCGGCATCACCGGCCCCGGAGGGACGAGACCGTCCGCGCCGCCCCGGCCGCGTCGAGGCCGACCGATCGGAGCGCCTCGACCAGACGTCGGTCGAGCGCCTCCACCTCCGACCGCCGCCGCGCGTCCAGATCGGCCAGGCGCTGCCTCTGCCGGGGCGACAGCGCGCGGTCGCGCAGCGCCTCGATCTCGGGCGCCAGCGTCCGCACCGCCAGGGGATCGGCGATGTCCGGCACCAGCGCCGCGACCTGCCCCGTCTGCAGCCCGGCGACGGACGCCACGTCGCCGGCGAAGCGGCGCGCGAGGGTCCGCAGGCCCCGGGTCCAGTCCTGCGCGGCATCAATGACGGTCCGCCGCTCCCCGGGCGTCAGGGGTCGGCGCAGGCGTCGCTCGACCTCCGCGACGACCGCGTCCGCCCCCTGCGGACGGGCGGGGCGGGCGATCGCGGTACCGAGGAGGAGGAGGAGCAGCCGACGGCGCACGGGCGGGG
>JBIJED010000190.1:0-5863 GCA_044343785.1 Azospirillales bacterium
GCTCGGCTTTCTCATCGGCATGTCGCCGGTGATGAGCCGGGCGCTCGACCCCTTCATCCAGATCATGAAGCCGGTCTCGCCGCTCGCCTGGATGCCGCTCGCCCTCTACACGATCAAGGACAGCGGCCTGTCCTCGATCTTCGTCATCTTCATCTGTTCGCTCTGGCCCACGCTCATCAACACCGCCTTCGGCGTGGCGAGCGTGCGCAAGGAGTGGCTGAACGTCGCCCGCACGCTGGAGATCCCGCCGATCCGCCGGGCGCTGACCGTCATCCTGCCGGCCGCCGCGCCCACCATCCTGACCGGCATGCGCATCTCCATCGGCATCGCCTGGCTCGTGATCGTGGCGGCGGAGATGCTCGTGGGCGGGACGGGCATCGGCTACTTCGTCTGGAACGAGTGGAACAACCTGTCGATCACCAACGTGATCACGGCCATCCTCGTCATCGGCGTCGTCGGCATGGTGCTCGACCAGTGCCTCGCCGCCTGCGCCCGCCTCGTCACCTTCCCGGAGTGAGGGCGCCATGGCCGACCGTCTCATCTCGATCGAGGGCATCGCCAAGCGCTTCCCGGCCCCGGGCGGCGGCACGACGACCGTGTTCGAGGACCTGTGGCTGCCGATCGCCAAGGGCCGGTTCGTCTGCGTCATCGGCCATTCCGGCTGCGGCAAGACGACGGTCCTGAACATCCTCGCCGGGCTCGACACGCCGTCCGCCGGCACGGTGATCGTCGACGGCAAGGAGATCGACGGGCCGTCGCTCGACCGTGCGGTCATCTTCCAGGGCCATTCCCTGCTGCCGTGGATGACGGTGCTGGGCAACGTCGCCTACGCCGTCTCCGCCCGCCATCCGCGCATGCCGAGGGCGCAGGTGCAGGCCCACGCGCGCCGGTTCGTGGAACTGGTCGGCCTCGGCGGGGCGGAGAAGAAGCGCCCGGCGGAGCTTTCGGGCGGGATGAAGCAGCGCGTCGGCATCGCCCGCGCGCTGTCGATCGAGCCCAAGATGATGCTGATGGACGAGCCCTTCTCCGCGCTCGACGCGCTGACGCGCGGCACGCTGCAGGACGAGGTGCGCCGCATCTGCCGCCAGACCGGGCAGACGGTGTTCATGATCACCCACGACGTGGACGAGGCGATCTATCTGGCCGACCGCATCGTCTTGATGACCAACGGCCCGGGCGCGCGGATCGCGGAGATCGTGGAGAACCCGCTGCCGCCCGACCGGGACCGCAACGCGATCCACCACGCGCCCGGATTCTATGAGGTGCGCAACCACCTCATCGACTTCCTCGTCACCCGGTCCAAGGCGTTCGCGTCCTCGCCCGAGGCGAGGGGCTGGAACCCGCGCGCGGTTCCCGTCGTGCGGCCGGGCGCCCCGCCCGTGCGCGCCGCCGTCTGACATCCGACCGTCTGACCCCCCTCCATCCGATCCGACCCCGGAGACCCCTTGCCATGAAGCGTTCCGACCTGACCGAGAAGATCCTCGACATCAAGCGCGAGAAGGGCTGGACCTGGAAAGAGATCACCGACGAGATCGGCGGCATGTCGCCCGTGCTCGTCATCGGCGCGCTGCTCGGCCAGATGAAGCTTGTGACGCCGCTGGCGGTGAAGGCCGGGGCGCTGTTCGGCCTCTCCGAGGCCGAGGTGCGGATGCTGAACGAGGTGCCCTACCGCGGCACGCCCATGCCGCCGACCGACCCGCTGATCTACCGCTTCTTCGAGATGGTGATGGTCAACGGCCCGGCCTGGAAGGCGCTGATCGAGGAGGAGTTCGGCGACGGCATCATGTCGGCGATCGACTTCGACATCGACATCGAGCGCCAGCCGAACCCCCGCGGTGACCGGGTGAAGATCACCATGAGCGGCAAGTTCCTGCCCTACAAGTACTACGGCAACGAGCAGGGCATCCCCGAATACGGCTTCAAGGAGGGGTGAGGGCGGTCCCCCGCCCCTACCCCTTCACCGCCACGATCGCCTCGATCTCGACCGGGATGTTCATGGGCAGCGAGCCCATGCCCACCGCCGAGCGGGCGTGCAGCCCGTCCTCGCCGAAGAGGTCGACCAGCAGGTCCGAGCATCCGTCGATCACCCGCGGGTGATCGCGGAAGCCCGGGACGGCGTTGACCATGCCGAAGAGCTTCACCACGCACGCCACCCGGTCGAGCGAGCCCAGCGCGTCCCGCGTCGCGGCCAGCAGGTTCAGCCCGGTGAGGCGCGCGGCGGCGCGGGCGTCGTCGACCGACACGTCCTCGCCCACCCGCCCCTCGACCACGCTCCCGTCCGAGCGCACCGGCCCCTGACCGGAGAGGAACAGGAGCGAGCCCACGAGCCGGAACGGCACGTAGCGGGCGACCGGCCGCGGCACCGGCGGCAGGACGAGCCCGAGGGCGGCGAGACGGGCCTCGGGGCCCGGGGGAAGCGACGACATGGCGACACCTCGGTCGACGGACGGGCCGCCATCATAGCCACCGCCGCGTCCGCGCGGCATAGGCCGTCCACGCATCGCCGAACAGGGCGGCGAGGTGCGCCTCCTCGCGGGGGATGACGCTGATGCGGGCCACCACCGCAATGATCACTGTCAAGAGCAACAGCCAGCCTTTACCGAGCAAGAGCCCTACACCGACGATGCTCAGAAAGACGCCGAGAATATGCGGGTTGCGCGACAGCCGATACGGACCATGGGTGACGAGCGCAGTCGCCGCGCGGCTCCCGTCGTTCGTCGTCCCGGCACGGCGGAGTGTCCGCCAACTCCACACGGCGAGCGCGAGACCGGCCGCGAGCACAGGCAGCCCCGAGGCCGGCGAGACCCCCGGATCGAAAGGAAACGCTCTCTCGAGAAGAATGAAGATGAGCGTCAACGAAAACGTGATGACCCACGACAGGATGGGCTCGACGGGGGTTCGTTGGACCTTCAGCGGCAGGGTCGGATCCGAGGTCGACATGGCCACACCACACCTCAGGGTTGCATAACGGATCCTACCATCGCCCCCCGGTCACCGCCATGCCCGACCTCGTCCGCCTTGCCGGATCGACCGCCGCCTACAGCCACCGCCGCGTCCGCGCGGCATAGGCCGTCCACGCATCGCCGAACAGGGCGGCGAGGTGGGCCTCCTCGCGCACGATCGCGAGCCGCCGTGTGAGCAGGGCGGCGACCGCCGCGGCCGGCAGGAACCAGAGGTTCCCGACCGCGAGGCCGAGGCCGGCGAGCACGACCGTGTTGCCGAGGTAGATCGGGTTGCGCGAGAACCGGAACGGCCCGTGCGTGACCAGCGCGGTCGCCGCCCGGTGGGGAAGGATGTTCGCCCGCGCCCGGGCCATCGTGGCCATCGCCCAGACGTCGAGCCCGAACCCGAGCGCGACGATCCCCCAGCCGGCGGTCGACGCCACGCCGGGATCGAGGGGCGCCAGCAGCCCGGCGACGACGGCCGCGGCGGCGGCACCGGCATAGAGGATCGGCGGCCAGGGGATCGTGTTGGGGGCGGCGCCGGTCACGGGTCACCTCTCTCCGGTCTCCGGCGGACCGTACAGGCCCGAGCGACCGGCGTCACCGGCCGCGACGCGGGACCGCGCCGCCCCCCGCTCACCCCGTGACCAGGTCCCGCTCCGGCACCGGCAGGCCCTCGGCCACGCGGCGCATGGTCTCGAACATCCGCCGCACCGTCGGCTCGAACGTGTCCACGGCAAGCGCCGCGAGGTGGGGCGTGGTGACGAGGCCGTCGACGGACAGCAGCGGGTCGCCCGGCGGCAACGGCTCCTCGGCGTAGACGTCGGTGGCGGCGGCGAGGATCACCTTGGTCTCCAGCGCCCATTTCAGGTCCGCCTCCACCACCACCCCGCCGCGGGCGGCGTTGACCAGCACCGCCGTCGGCTTCATCCGCGACAGCGCCGCCCGGTCGATCAGGTTCGTCGTCTCCGGCGTCAGCGGGCAGTGCAGCGAGACGACGTCGGCCGTCGCCAGAAGCTCGGGCAGGTCGACGCGCCGTGCGTTCAGCGCCGCCTCCGCCGCCGGCGCGAGCGGCGTGCGCTTGGTGTAGAGGACCGGGCAGCCGAAGCCCGTCAGCAGCCGCGCAAAAGCCTGCCCGATGGCCCCCATGCCGACGATGCCGACGGTCTTGCCCGACAGCATGTAGGGGTCGCGCGCGATCGCCGGGCTGCGCCAGCGGCCGGCCCGCAGTTCCGCGTGACCGGCCGCGAGGTTGCGCAGTGCTGCGATCGTCAGGCCGAGGGTGAATTCCGCCACCGGCACGGCGTTGGCCCCGGTGGTGCGGGCCACCGCGATGCCGCGGGCGCCGGCCGCCGCCACGTCGATGTTGTCGACCCCCACGCCCCATTTGTGCAGCAGCTTCAGCCGCTTGGCCGCGCCGAACACGTCGGCCGAGACGGCGACCTGCCCGGCGATGGCGAAGTCCGCCTCCGCGATGATCGCCTTCAGATGCTCGTCGCCCCGCGCCGTGCCGTGGGTGAGGGCGAAGCCGGGAGGAAGGAGGGCGCGGAGCTGCTCGGCACGGGCCGGCGGGATCGGGTCGAGGACGACGATCGTCCAGCTGTTCGTGGCGGTCGTGTTCGCGGTCGTCATGAGGGTTCAGATCGAGAAGCGGATGCCGGCGCGGGCGAACCCGCCGGAGACGCCGACCGCGTGCCCGTCGGCCCGCCAGCAGGCGGCCCCGGTCAGCGTGCCGTCGGGATCGAAGGCGACGGCGCCGGTGCCGCCGGCGATGCGCGGCACGCGCTTGACCGTGTGGCCGCGGGCGGTCAGGGCCTCGACCACCGCGTCGGGGATCGACGGCTCCACCTCCAGCGGCCCGCCCTCGGTCCACACCCGCGGCGCCTCCACGGCCTCCTGCGGGGTCATCCCGTGGTCGAGCACGTTGAGGATCACCTGCAGGGCCGAGGGGAAGATGCGCAGGCCCCCCGGCAGGCCGAGGGCGAGACGCAGGTGGCCGTCGGTCGTCACCATCATCGGCGCCATGGAGGTGAAGCAGCGCTTGCCGGGCTCGATCGACAGCGCGCGGCCCGGCCGCGGGTCGAAGTTGTACATGTAGTTGTTGGCGAGCATCCCGGTCTCCGGCACCTGCACGCAGGCGCCGAACAGGCCGTTGATCGTCTGGGTCGCGGCGACGACGTTGCCGTCGGCGTCGGCGACGGTCAGGTGCGTGGTGTCCGCGCTCTCCGGCCGCGACAGGCCGGGGCCCCAGGCCTGCGCGCGGTCCAGCGCGAGGGCGGCGCGGCGCTCGTCGGCGTAGGACTTGGAGGTCAGGCGCGCGACCGGCACGTCGACGAAGGCGGGGTCGGCGGTCGCGACCGCGCGGTCGGCGAAGGCGATCTTCAGCACCTCCGCCAGCAGATGGACCGCGTCGGCCGAGCCGAAGCCCATGCGGCCGAGGTCGAACCCTTCGAGGATGTTCAGCATCTGCGCGATGTGCACCCCGGCCGAGGCCGGCGGCGGCGGGCCGATCACCCGATGACCGCGATAGGTCCCCACGATCGGCGCCCGCTCCACGGTCGCATAGGCCGCGAGGTCGCCCATGGTCATCACGCCGCCGTCGGCCGCCAGCCGGTCGATCAGATGCCGGCCGAGCGCACCCTCGTAGAGCGCCGCCGCCCCCTCGCGCGCGACGGTGCGCAGCGCGTCGGCATAGGCCCCCTGGACCAGCCGCGTGCCGGCGCGGATCGGCGCGCCGTCCGGCAGGAACAGAGCCGCGAGGCCCGGGTCGCGGGCGAGGTCGGCGGCGGTGTCAGTGGCACAGTCGGCGAGATAGTGGCCCACCGTGAAGCCCTGCTCGGCGAGGCGCACCGCGGGATCGATCACGTCGGCCAGCGGCATGGTCCCCCAGCGGGCCAGCGCCTCGGTCCATGCCTTCAGCG
>JBIJED010000125.1:0-7479 GCA_044343785.1 Azospirillales bacterium
GACCGAGGGGTCGGTGACCTTCGACGGCAAGGACGTGCTGGCGATGGAGCCGGAGGAGCGCGCGGCCGCCGGCCTCTTCCTCGCCTTCCAGTATCCGGTCGAGATCCCGGGCGTGGCGAACACCACCTTCCTCAAGGCGGCGCTGAACGCGCAGAGGAAGCAGCGCGGCCAGCAGGAACTCGACGCGATGGAGTTCCTCAAGCTCATCCGCGCCAAGACGCGCAAGCTCGGCATGTCGGACGAGATGCTGAAGCGCGCGGTCAACGTCGGCTTCTCCGGCGGCGAGAAGAAGCGCAACGAGGTCCTGCAGATGGCCGTGCTCGAGCCGCGGTTCGCCGTGCTCGACGAGACGGACAGCGGGCTGGACATCGATGCGCTGAAGATCGTCGCCGACGGGGTCAACGCGCTGCGGGGGCCTGAGCGCTCCATGCTCGTCATCACCCACTATCAGCGGCTCCTCCAGTACATCGTGCCCGACAAGGTGCACGTGCTGGCCTTCGGCCGCATCCAGCGCACCGGCGGCAAGGAGCTGGCGGAGGAGCTGGAGGCCAAGGGCTACGCGGAGTTCGGCGTCGCCGAGGCGGCCGCCTGACATGACGGCCGTCCCCAACCTTCCCTCGGCCGAGCCCTACCTGCGCCAGTGGACCGAGCGCCGCGCCGGCCTGCCCGGCGGCGGTCTCGCCTGGCTCGCCCATCAGCGCGAGACCGGGATCGAGCGGTTCCGTGCCAAGGGCCTGCCCACGCCGCGCACCGAGGCGTGGAAGTACACGAACCTGCGGGCGCTGGAGCGGATCGCCTTCCAGCCGCCGGCCGCGAACGAGGCGGCGCTCGCCTTCGTTTCGCCCGCCGCCCTGCCCTCCGTCCTCCCGGACGCCGCCGCCGTGGTGCGCCTCGTCTTCGTCGACGGCCGCCTGAACGCGGGCCTGTCGCGCACGCAAGGGCTTCCGGCCGGCGTGCGCCTGCTCGGCCTCGCCGACGCGCTCGCCCGCGAGCCGGGCCTCGTCGAGGGGCGCCTCGGGCGCATCGCCTCGGACCTGGTCGAGCCGCTGGTGGGGCTGAATTCGGCGCTCGCCGAGGACGGTCTCGTCCTGCTGGTCGACGACGGGGTCGCGGTCGCCGCACCGATCGAGGTCGTCCACCTCTCGGCCACGGGCGACCGGGCGGTCGCCTATCATCCGCGCAGCCTGATCGCGGTGGGCAAGGGCGCGCTCGTCACGCTCGTCGAGCATCACCTGGGCGTCGCGGTGGGGCCGAACGCCGGCGCCACCTTCGCCAACCATGTGACCGAGATCGAGGTCGGCGCGGGCGCCACCTTCCACCACTACAAGGTCCAGCGGGAGGGCCGGGGCGCCTTCCACGTCGCCCGGACGCTGGTGCGGATCGCGGCGGACGGCCATTACGACAACTTCGCCCTCACGTCCGGCGCGCGGATCTCGCGCAACGAGATCCACGCCCGCCTCGACGGCACCGGCGTCATGTGCCGGCTGAACGGCGCCTACCTGATCGGCGGGAACCAGCACGCCGACACGACCACCTTCATCGACCACGCCAGCCCCGAATGCGGCTCGCGCGAGGTCTACAAGGGGGCCATCGACGGCGACGCGCGCGCGGTCTTCCAAGGCAAGATCCTGGTCCGCCGCGGGGCGCAGAAGACCGACGGCTATCAGATCAACAACGCACTTTTGCTGTCCGACACGGCGGAGATCGATTCGAAGCCCGAACTCGAGATTTACGCCGACGACGTGAAGTGCAGCCACGGGGCGACCGTGGGCGAACTCGACGCGGCCCAGCTCTTCTACCTGCGCGCCCGCGGGCTTCCGCTGGAGCAGGCGCGCGCGCTGCTGATCGGCGCCTTCCTGCACGAGGCGGTGGACGAGGTGCAGCACGAGACGGTGAAGGACGCGTTCCACGCCATGCTGGACGGCTGGCTCGCGGCACGGGAGGCGTCTGCGTGAGCGCGCTCGCGACCGACCTGCGCCTCGACGTCGCCCTCGCCCCGGCGGAGGCCGACCTGCGCGCGGTCGAGACGGGGCTCGCCGCCTACAACGCCGGGCGCCGCGGTCCCTACCGGACGGTCGCGGTGTTCCTGCGCGACGGCGAGGGCCGGGTGCGCGGCGGCGCCATCGGCCGGGTGATCGGGACCGACTTCGCGCTCGCGATGCTGCACCTCGACGCGGACCTCCGCGGGCAGGGGCACGGGCGCGCGCTCCTTGAAGGGACCGAGCGCCTCGCCGCGGCCGAGGGATGCCGCCGGGTGCTGCTCGACACCTCCGACTTCCAGGCGCCGGACTTCTACCGGCGTGCGGGCTACGCCGTTGTCGGCCGGATCGACGACTACATCCTCGGCCACGGCCGCACCTGGTTCCGCAAGACCCTGCCGGAGGCGGCATGACGGCCCAACCCCGTCCCATCGCCCATCCCCTGCCCCGCAACGGCTACGACGTGGCCGAGGTCCGCAAGGACTTCCCCATCCTGTCGCGGCTGATCCACGGCAAGCCGCTGACCTACCTCGACAGCGCCGCCTCTGCCCAGAAGCCGCGCGCGGTGATCGACAGCATGCGCCGCCTGCTGGAGGAGGACTATTCCAACGTCCACCGCGGGGTGCACACGCTCTCCCAGCGCTCGACCGACCTCTACGAGGCGGTGCGCGACAAGGTGGCGGCGTTCCTGAACGCGCCGGCGCGGGAGACCATCGTCTTCACCCGCAACGCGACCGAGGCCTTCAACCTCGTGGCGCAAAGCTGGGGGCGCACGAACCTCGGCCCCGGCGACGAGATCGTGCTGTCGGAGATGGAGCACCACGCGAACATCGTCCCGTGGCAACTGCTCCAGGGCGAACGCGGGTTCGCGATCAGGGTGGCCCCGGTCGACGATCGCGGCGTCTTCCTCATGGACCGGTTCGTCGATCTGCTGGGCCCGCGGACGAAGCTGGTCTCGCTCGCCCACGCGTCCAACGTGCTGGGCACCGTCACCCCGGCCGCCGAAATCGCCCGCATCTGCCGCGAGCGCGGGATCACGGTGCTGTTCGACGGCAGCCAGGCGGCCGTGCACATGCCGGTCGACCTGAAGGCGATCGACCCCGACTTCTACGTCTTCACCGGCCACAAGCTCTATGGCCCCACCGGCATCGGCGTGCTCTACGGCCGGCGCGAGGTTCTCGCGAAGATGCCGCCCTGGCAGGGCGGCGGCGACATGATCCAGTCCGTCAGCTTCTCGGGCACGACCTTCAAGGATCCGCCGGAGCGGTTCGAGGCCGGCACCCCGCCGATCATCGAGACGATCGGCCTGGGGGCCGCCATCGACTACGTGACGGATCTCGGCATGGACGCGATCGCCGCGCACGAGCGGGCGCTGCTCCACCACGCCACGGTGCGGATGGAGCAGGTGGAGGGTGCCAGGATCATCGGCACGGCGCCGGGCAAGGCGGCCATCCTGTCCTTCACGATCGAGGGCGTGCACCCGCACGACGTCGGCTCGCTGCTCGACCGGGCCGGGATCGCGGTGCGGGTGGGGCGCCACTGCGCGGAGCCGCTGATGGACCGGTTCGGCGTGGGGGCCACGGCGCGCGCCTCCTTCGGGCTCTACAACAATGTCGAGGAGGCGGACCGCCTCGTCGACGCGGTCAAGGCGGTGCGGGAGTTCTTCGCCTGATGTTCGACGACCTGCGCGACCTCTACCAGGAAGTCATCCTCGACCACTCCAAGCGGCCGCGGAACTTCCGCCATCCGCCGGACGCCAACCACGAGGCGAAGGGCGAGAACCCGTTGTGCGGCGACCGCCTGATCGTCTATCTGACGGTCGACGGCGACGGCCGCATCGCCGACGCGGCCTTCCTCGGCAACGGCTGCGCCATCTCCAAGGCGTCGGCCTCGCTGATGACCGAACTGGTCAAGGGCAAGTCGGCGGCGGAGGCGAAGGCGCTGTTCACCGGCTTCCACGACCTCTGCACCTGCGACCATCCCCCGCCGCTGTCCGACCTCGTGCGGGAGGAGGATCTGGAGAAGCTTCACGTGCTGTCGGGCGTGCGCCAGTTCCCTGTGCGGGTGAAGTGCGCCACGCTCGCCTGGCACGCGATGGACGCGGCCATGGCCGGGGCGGCCAAGGCCTCGACGGAGTGAGGACGATGACCGACGCGACGACGACGACCCCGCTGGACGACGAGGACATCGAGTTCGTCACCCCGCCGAAGATCGACGCACCCGAGGACCATCCCCTCTGGCCGAAGGTGCGCGACCAGCTGCGCACCGTCTTCGATCCCGAGATCCCCTCGAACATCTTCGAGCTGGGCCTCATCTACAAGGTGGTGATCGCCGAGGACAATTCGGTGAAGGTGGAGATGACCCTCACCTCGCCGGGCTGCCCGGTGGCCGGCACCATGCCCGGCATGGTGGACGAGGCGGTGCGGATGATCCCGGGGATCGGGCCGGTGGACGTCGAGATCGTCTGGGAGCCGAGCTGGAACCCCGGGATGATGGCCGAGAGCGCGCGGATGGCGCTCGACATGCACTATTGAGCAGAAGAGGACGACGATGCCCTTCGCCCCCATGATGACCCTGTCCGACGCCGCCGCGAACCGCGCGAAGTCGCTGATCGAGAAGGCGGAGAAGCCGATCCTGGGCCTGCGCGTGGGCGTGAAGTCGCGCGGCTGCTCGGGCATGTCCTATTTCGTCGAATACGCCGAGGACCGGAAGAAGTTCGAGGAGGTGGTCGAGGACAAGGGCGTGAAGATCTTCATCGACCCGGCCGCGACCATGTTCCTCATCGGCTCGGAGATGGACTGGGTCGAGGACACGATGCAGTCGACCTTCGTCTTCCGGAACCCGAACGAGAAGGGCCGCTGCGGCTGCGGGGAGAGTTTTCACGTTTGATGCGGTGAGGCGGCCCCTCACCCTCTCCCTCTCCCGCGCCGCGGAAGAGGGAACGCAGGTTGCGCCTTCACCTCGTCCAACGGGCCGTTCGCGGACAGGACGTGCGGACTTGGTCAAGATCGACGCCGACGTCCTGGCTCGTTTTCGAGCGCAGGGGCCGGACCGGCGATCCCCGATCAATGAGACGCTTCGGCGTGCCGCGGGTCTTTGAGCGAGGAGCAGCATCTACGCCGTTCCATCTCGAACGGAGATAAGTCAACTGTCACCGATTTCCCGGCCCGGCACGATCCGGCGTCGGGAGACCGCCGTCTTGGCCCACTCATTCCGAAGGAAACAGTTAACTGTCACCGGTTTCCAGGGAGGGCGGCACGCAGGCCCCGCACCGATCGGGCGCACCGTCGCCGGGACATCTAGACGATCGTACCGAACAGCGCGCCGATCCCGGCGGTCAATGCCATCGCCAGGGCGCCCCAGAAGGTCACCCGCGCGGTGGCGCGCAGCACATCCGCACCCCCCGCCCGCGCCCCGATCGCGCCTAGCAGCGCCAGAAAGGCGAGCGAGGCACCGGCGACGATCCACACCAATCCCGACGTCGGCGCGACCACCACCATCAGCAAGGGCATGGCCGCGCCGACCGCGAAGGTCGCCGCCGACGTCATTGCCGCCTGGATCGGGCGCGCGGTGGTGATCTCGGACATCCCAAGCTCGTCTTGCGCGTGGGCGCCCAGCGCGTCCTTGGCCATCAACTGCGCGGCCACCTGCCGGGCGAGGTCGCGCGCGACGCCACGGCGAACATAGATGTCGGCAAGCTCTTCCTGCTCGAAGGCGGGGTTGTCCCGCAGTTCCCCGGCTTCGCGGGCAAGGTCGGCCTGTTCGGTGTCCGATTGGGAGCTGACCGAAACATACTCGCCCGCCGCCATCGACATCGCACCCGCGACCAGACCGGCCACGCCGGCGATCAGGATGTCGCTCTGGGTGGCTGCGGCGGCCGCCACGCCCACGATCAGGCTGGCGGTCGAGACGATGCCGTCGTTCGCGCCCAGAACGGCCGCCCGCAACCAGCCGATGCGCGAGACGCGGTGACGTTCCGGGTGCAGGTGCAGGCGCGGCATCGGTCTTCCCCTCGCATACGGGTCGGTGGTCAGTCCCGCGTCCTGCGGTCGCCCTCGTCGCGCCGACCGCGGTCCCCACGGCCTTGCGGTTCGCCATGGGCGCTGCGATGGCAGGCGACGCAGTTCTGGACGTCCCGGATCCCCTCCCGCTGGTGCTTGGCCGTGATCCGGTCGGGCTGATGCTCGTGGCAGCCAAAGCACGTATAGCGGCTGGTGTCGTTGTTCAGATGGCACGTCGCGCAGGGCGCGTCGTGATCGCGGTCGAGCAGGAACAGACGCGCGTGATCGAAGGTGGCGGGCGTCCAGCGCCGGGTCCCATGGCACTGCGCGCATCCCGTCGTGAGATTGCGATGCAGCGGGCCGGCGGGTGCGACGTGGCAGGTGGCGCAGTTCGCCTGCGTCGCCGTCTGCAAAAGCGCGTGGGAGAACGACGTGCGCGTGCTCTGCCCGATGGCCGAGCCTTGATGGTCGCCATGGCACGCGAGGCAGTCTTGCGCGATCAGCTGCTGATGGAAGGGGGTCCGCGCCGCCGGCCCGGTCCGCGCCAGGACGACGCCGGTGGTGCTGCGCACGCCGATGTCCGCGACCGCGTGGCACGCGACGCAGCGATCGGTCGAGGCGCCGCTGAAGGGGGCGTGGCAGGCGAAGCAATCGGTCGCCAGCGTCGCATGTGCGGGCATCAGCGGGCCGGGGCTCACCATCAGATGCGGATAGAGGAAGGCGAGCGCCACGATGCCGATCAGGTTGGCCGCGACGATGATCAAGATCCAGGGCCGCTTCATCGCCATCCCCAGAACAAAAGGATGCTAATGATGTGTGCGATCGCCAGAACGGCGAACGCCAGCGTGATCGGGATATGCACCACCCGCCATTGCTTGATCACGTCGAACGTCAGGCTGTCCCAGTAGAGCCGTTCGTCGACCGAACCGTCGGACAGGCCCGCGTCGTGGAAGTGCCTGCGGCTCGCCTCCAGCCGCCGCCGTGACCGGGCCAGCAGGTACTTTCCGGTGAGCCCGCTCGCGACGTTGATCAGCATCGCCCAGACCGCCAACCAGCCCAGGATCGCGTTGAAGTGAATGCCCGCATGGACCAGCACGAGCATCGACCCCGCCCAGGCCATCCATTCGTGAAGCCGCAGCAGACGCGCCGGGTTGCCACTGGTGATCACCTTGCGCTTGCGAAGCGAGTACCGCAGCGAAAGCAGGATCAGCGCCGTTCCGGGGATGCCGAGATAGCGGCCGATCCACACCGCATCGGCCAGGTGCAACACCAGATCCAGCAAAAGCGCCGCCGCAGCCAGCGCGGCCAGGGCGAGGACGAAGGGCACGACCTCCCGGCTGATCAGGTTGCCGGTCATGCGTCCAGCACCAGCGCCGACCCCGGCGACCCGACGCAGAGCAGGCAATGGCCGGGTGCGGGCTCATGGTCGGGCGTCACCGCATAGCGGACGGTGCCGGCCACGACCGCCGTCTCGCAAGTGCCGCAATTGCCGGACCGGC
>JBIJED010000139.1:0-7004 GCA_044343785.1 Azospirillales bacterium
TCCTGCACGATGGTGCCGACGTTGAGGCGGTACTGGCGCGTGACCGCTGCGTTCGCCGCCTTCCACCGCCCGCCCTCGTCCTGCTTCAGCCGCTTGAACCGGTCGTAGGCGCGCAGCGCGTAGCCGCCGGTCGCGACGAAGTCGAGCACGTCGTCGAAGTCCTGCCGCGTGAGGTCGGCATAGGGGGCCGCCGTGCGCACCTCGGCGAAGAGGTCGTCGGCGTCGAACCCGCCGGCGCAGCCCACGCCCAGCACGTGCTGGGCCAGCACGTCGAGCCCGCCCGGGCGCGGCGGGTCGCCATCGAGGTCGCCGGCCGCCACCGCCTCCATCGCCGCACGGCACTCCAGCACCTCGAACCGGTTTGCGGGCACCAGCACGGCGCGGCTCGCCTCGTCGATCCGGTGGTTGGCGCGGCCGATGCGCTGGATCAGGCGGCTCGCCCCCTTGGGCGCGCCGATCTGGATCACGAGGTCGACGGCCGCCCAGTCGATGCCGAGGTCCAGCGAGGACGTCGCGACGACGGCGCGGAGAACCCCGCGCGACATCGCACCCTCCACCTTGCGCCGCTGCTCGGCCGCGAGCGAGCCGTGGTGGAGCGCGATGGGGAGGCCGTCGTCGTTGATCCGCCACAGCGCCTGGAAGACGAGTTCGGCCTGCGCCCGGGTGTTGACGAAGACGAGGGTGGTGCCCGAGCGGCGGATCGTCCCGTACACCTCCTCGATCGCGAAGAGGCCCATGTGCCCGGACCAGGGCATGCGCCCGGAGGGAACGAGGATCTCCACCTCCGCCCGCGCCCCCTCGCGCCCGAAGACGCGCGCCACGTCGTCGCCGTCGGCCCGGCCGGTGCGCGACAGCCACGCCGCCAGCGCGTCCGGGTCCGGCACCGTCGCCGACAGGCCCGTCCGCCGCGCACCCGGCGCGAGCGCGCCGAGCCGGGCGAGGCAGAGCGACAGCTGGTCGCCCCGCTTGGTGCCGGCCAGCGCGTGCAGCTCGTCGATCACGACGGCCCGCAGCCCCGCGAAGACCGACCGCGCGTCGGGCCAGCTCAGCATCAGGGCGAGGCTCTCCGGCGTGGTCATCAGGATCTGCGGCGGCTTGGACCGCTGGCGCTCGCGCTTGGCCTGGGGCGTGTCGCCGGTCCGCGTCTCGGCCCGCACCGGGAGGCGCAGCTCCGCGATCGGGACCTCGAGGTTGCGGTGGACGTCGACCGCGAGCGCCTTCAGCGGCGAGACGTAGAGGGTGTGCAGCCCTTCGCGCGGGCGCTCGGCGAGGTCCACGAGGCTCGGCAGGAACCCGGCGAGCGTCTTGCCGCCGCCGGTCGGCGCGACGAGGAGGGCCGACCGCCCGGCGGCCGCGGCCGCGAGCAGGTCGAGCTGATGCCGGTGCGGGGTCCAGCCACGGTGGGCGAACCAGCCGCGGAAGGCGGGCGGGAGCGGATCATCGGTCACGGCCGACGATCATGGTCCGACGGCGGGCCGCGGCAAGGGCTCGCCGGCCACCCGCGGCAGCGTGATGACGTGGGCGAGGCCGCCCTCGGGGCCGATTTCGCTCCGGATCTCGCCGCCCAGCCGCTGGACGACGAGATTGCGGACGATCGAGAGCCCGAGGCCGGTCCCGCCGTACGCGCGGCCGGTCGTGAAGAAGGGCTCGAAGATGCGGCGCATCGTCGCCCGGTCGACGCCGATGCCGTCGTCGGCGTAGGCGATGGACACCGTCTCGCCGTCCGACCGCACGGACAGCCGCAACCGGCCGTGCCCGCCGTTCGGATAGGCATGCCGGAGGCTGTTGATCACGAAATTGGTCACGATCTGCGCGATCGCGCCGGGATAGGTGACGATCTCCGTCGCGTCCGCGCAGTCGAGCACGAACTCGTGGCCCGCCCGGCGGATCTCGGGTCCGAGTGACGCGACGACGTCCTGGAGATAGGCCCCGACGGCGAGCCGGCGCCGCTCGTCGGAGAGCTGGTCGAAGGCGACCTGCTTGAAGCTCCGGACGAGGGTCGCCGCGCGCCTGAGGTTGGAGAGGGTGAGGCGGCTTCCCTGCGCGACGTCGGCGACGAACCGGTCGAGCATCTCGGCCGAGAGCCGGTCCGCGTTGCGTTCCCGAAGGAGGCGCGCGATGGCCGACTCGAGGTAGGACGCCGCCGTGACCGCGACGCCCAGCGGCGTGTTGATCTCGTGCGCGACGCCCGCGACGAGGCCGCCGAGCGCCGCGAGGCGCTCGGTCTCCGCGAGCAGCTGCTGGGTGCGCCGCACCTCGGACACGTCGGTGGTGACCGTGACCGACCCGCCCTCCGCGAGCGAGAACTTGCGGACGGTGACGTACCGGCCGTCGGGAAGCTCGAACTCCAGCGATCCGCTCGACGAGCGAAGCACCGGGAGGAGGGTCGACGGTATCTTTCCGAACCGCACGAGGCGTTCGTTGAGTTCGGCGCGCGTGAGGCCGATGATCAGCGTCTCGTCCTGGTTGATGTCGGGAAAGAAGCGTTTCGACGTCTCGTTCGCGACGATCAGCCGCTCGTCCTTGTCGAAGATGTAGATGACGCTGTCGATCGAATCGACGGCGGCGCGCAGCCGGCGCTCCGCGATGTCGCGCTCGCCGGTGGCCACGCGCGCGGCGTCCACGCTCTCCTCGATCTCCCGCTCCAGCGTCTCGTTCATCGCCACGATGCCGCGGATCGACGCGTCCAATTCCTGCACGTCGGTCGAAACGCCCACGAGGCGGACGGGGCGCCCGCCATCGTAGAGGATGCGGAAGCGGAACTCGTGGAACCGGTGGACGCCGTCGTATCCGCGCACGCGGACCACGTCGCGGTAGAAGGGATCGCCCGCCGCCATCGCGGTGCCGAGCATCGTGTCGTGCCGCTCGCGGTCTTCGGGATGGAACATCGCGAGCGCTCGGTCGATCGGACCGTTCATGGCCCCGGGCGGTGCCGCGTTCATCTCGTGCAGCCGCGGCGAACCCCAGAACGTGCCCGTCCTGAGGTCGAGGTCCATCACGCCGGACGGGAGCACCTCCAGCAGGAGACGGTAACGTTCGCCTTCGTTGGCGCTCGCGAACGCGTCGACCGCGACGTCCACCCTAGCCCCCCGTGCGGGACCGCTTGGCCTTGCCGATCGGCGGCACCGGGCGGGGAAGGACCGCAGCCCGGTCGAGCGTGGCGTAGGCGACCGCGACGGCCCCTGCGGCGGACGCGTTGGCGAGCAGCAGCGCGATGTTGGCCTCGACGCTGCGCCCGCCCGTCAGCGCCTCCATCCGGCGCAGCAGGAACGGCGTCGCGTCCTTGCCCACGATCCCGGCGGCCGCGGCCTCGGCCACGGCGGTCGCGACCGCCGCCTCCACCACGTCGCGCGGGAGCGCCGCCGCGGCGGGGATCGGGTTCGCCACCAGCACGCCGCCGTCGAGGCCGAGCGTCCATTTGGTGCGCAGGATCCGCGCCACCTCGGCCGCATCGGCGGCCGCATGGTCGACCGGCAGGCCGCTGTCGGCGGTGTAGAAGGCCGGGAACCGGTCGGTGCCGAGACCGATCACCGGCACGCCGCGCGTCTCCAGCACCTCCAGCGTCTTGGGCAGGTCGAGGATGGCCTTGGCGCCCGCGCAGACGACGGCCACCGGGCTGCGGGCCAGTTCCTCGAGATCGGCCGAGACGTCCATCGACGTCTCCGCCCCCCGGTGGACGCCGCCGATGCCGCCCGTCGCGAACACGCGGATGCCGGCGAGTTCGGCCGCGATCATCGTGCCGGCGACCGTCGTGGCGCCGGGCCGCCCGGTGGCCAGCGCGATCGGCATGTCGCGCCGGCTCACCTTGCGGACGTCGGGCTCGGTCGCGAGCCGTTCCAGGTCCTCGTCGTCGAGGCCGACGCGGATGCGCCCGTCGAGGATCGCGACGGTGGCGGGCACCGCGCCGGCCGACCGGACGGCCTCCTCCATCCGCCTCGCGAGGTCGAGGTTCCGCGGATGCGGGAGCCCGTGGGAGATGACCGTCGATTCGAGGGCCACCACGGGCCGGCGCGCGGCGATGGCGTGCGCGACCTCGGGCTTCACGGAGAGATGGTCCGGCAGGCGATCGGGCATCCGGTCCCCGAATGTCATCACGGTCGTCATGGGTTCGAACCTTATCGCATCGTGCGTCGGTGCGCACGGATTCGGCGCAAAGCGATGGTCAGGCCAGCGGAATGGTCACGATCTGGCGCAATCCTTCCCCCGGTGCGCCCTCGGTCTCGATGGTGCCGCCGAGGCGACGCTGGACGACGCTCTGGACGACGGACAGGCCGAGGCCCAGCCCGCCATGGGTGCGGCGCGTGGTGAAGAACGGCTCGAAGAGGCGGCGACGGGCCTCCGGCTCCACCCCGATCCCGTCGTCGCCGACGATGATCCGCAGGTGCCGCGCGTGGCACGTGACGGTCACGAGGATGGTCCCGCCCGGCCGCTCGAAGGCGTGGTGCAGACAGTTCATGACGAGGTTCGCCACGACCTGCGACAGCGCGCGGGGGCAGGTCATGACCTCCAGATCGGTCGGACAGTCGACGAGCAGCGCGTGGCCGCGGCGGCGGGCCTCCGGCATCAGTGTGACGGCGGTCCCGCTCACGACCCGGCGGATGCGGACGCGCTGCCGATCGTCCCCGGCGGGATCGACGGACAGCTGCTTGACGCCACGGACGAGGTTCGTCGTCCGGTCGAGGTTCGAGCGGATGAGCGCGATGGCCTCGGCGAACGCCGACAGCATGCGTTCCGCCTCCACCCCGGAGAGGGCGCCAGTCCGCACGGAGGCGTGCATGCGCGCGATGGCGTCGCGCAGGAACGAGGCGGCGGTGACGGCGACGCCCAGCGGCGTGTTGATCTCGTGCGCGATCCCGGCCACCAGGGATCCGACCGTGGCGAGCCTCTGCTCCTCGGCGAGGGCCTGCTCGGAGCGGCGGGCGTCCGTCTCGTCGTCGTTCACCACGGCGACGCCGCCGTCCGGAAGGGGAAAGCGGCGGATCGAGATGTATAGGCGATCGACGCCTTCGATCACCACCTCGGGGTTCGGCTGGTCGAGTTGATCGAAGTGGGGACGGTCGATGATGCCGGCGTCGAGCAGCGTGCTGTTCACGTCGACCCGCTTCAGTCCGATCAGCCTCGACGTGTCGATCCCGAGTGCCTCGTACGTCTCCCGCTCCGCCCTGTTCTGGAAGACGAGGCAATCGTTGCCGTCGGTGACCGAGATGCGGACGCCGATCGCGTCGAGGACGGCGCGGAAATCGAGGTCTCCCGGCCGGGAGACCGCTCCCCGGAACGTCGCCTCCTCCCGATCGGCGTTCGCTTCGGTGGTCGGCGGGTTCATGGGATGGAAGGCGGTACCATGCGGGTGGACGTCACATGACCCGAGGAGGCGTCGGAACAGCGGAGCGGCGACCGTCCGGATTTCGATGTCTGAAGGCCCGGATGCGGACGGATCGGAGGCGTCCGAAGGTCGGGCCCCGGGAAAGCGCGCTCAGGCATCGGCGCGGACCCGGGGGAACGAGACGAATTGGCGGAGCCCGCCGCCCGGGCGGACGTCGCAGCGTCGACCGGGGTGCCGGCCGCGGGAACGGTGCCCGGGTGGCCGGCTGGTCGGCCGTCGGGTTCGTCGGCGCGGTCATGGCTTCGGATCATCGCGCAGGCGTCCTCCTCCTGCACGCAATTCTACATCACCTGTTCGGCCATCGGTACCCATCTCTACGGTCACGATCCGGCCCGGCGGGGGCTCCCGCCCGTCGCCCGTCGATCGGCGCCCGCTCCGCCGACGGTCCGCCGTGGACCGCGGCCGGGGGCGTTCCATATGGACCGGAATGCAGACCGCGTTCGAGAGCTGGATCCATCCCGCCCCGCCGTCCGAGGGCGGGGGGCTGCGCGTGGTCCCCGGCGGGTTCCACATCGACCCGATCCGTCCGGTCGACCGGGCGGTGATCACCCACGGGCACGCCGATCATGCCCGCCCGGGAAACGGGTCGGTCCTGGCCACGCCCGAGACGCTCGCCATCATGCGCGAACGCTACGGCGCGGCCGCCGGCGGCACGCTCCAGCCCGCCCCCTACGGCGAGACCCTGCGGATCGGCGGGGTCACCGTCCGCCTCGTGCCGGCGGGGCATGTGCTGGGCAGCGCGCAGGTCGTCCTCGAGCACCGCGGCCAGCGGGTCGTCATCTCCGGCGACTACAAGCGGCGGGCCGATCCCACCTGTGCGCCGTTCGAGGTGGTGCCCTGCGACCTGTTCGTGTCGGAGGCGACGTTCGGCCTGCCCGTCTTCCGCCACCCGCCCGCGGACCGTGAGGTGGCGAAGCTTCTCGACTCGGTCCGCCTCTTTCCCGACCGGGCGCAGCTCGTCGGGGTCTATGCGCTCGGCAAGTGCCAACGGCTGATCCGCCTGCTGCGTGCGGCGGGATGGGACGCGCCGATCCACCTCCACGGCGCGCTCGCGGGGCTCTGCGGGCTCTACGAGCGCCTCGGCGTACCGCTCGGCCCGCTCGTCCCCGCGACCGGGCTCCCGCGCGACGCGTTCAGGGGGCAGATCGTGCTGGCGCCGCCGTCCGCCACCGCAGACCGCTGGGCCCGCCGCCTGCCCGATCCCGTCGTCGGCGCCGCGTCGGGCTGGATGCGGGTGCGCCAGCGGGCGCGCCAGCGGGGCGTGGAACTCCCGATGATCGTCTCCGACCACGCCGACTGGGACGAGCTGATCGACACGGTCCGCGACGTCGGTTGCGGCACGCTGTGGGTCACCCACGGGCGGGAGGAGGCGCTCTGCCACGTGGCGACGCAGATGGGCGTCGAGGCCCGGGCGCTGGCGCTGGTCGGCTTCGACGAGGAGGGCCAGGGCGAGCCCGCGGACGATCCCGGCACGGGGGGCGCCGCATGAACCGGTTCGCCCGGCTGATCGACGGCCTCGTCTTCACCCCGTCGCGCAACGGCAAGGTCCGGCTGCTCCAGGACTGGTTCGCGGGCATGCCGGACCCCGACCGCGGCTGGGCGCTGGCGGCGCTCACCGACG
>JBIJED010000149.1:0-6830 GCA_044343785.1 Azospirillales bacterium
GTCGATGACGATCAGGACCGTGTTGTGCGGTCCGAAATCGCCGTCGAAGGGCCAGGGGTAGGGGTCGGCCGGCAGCGTCGCCATGGCGCGCCTCACTTGGTGATCGACAGCTCGCCCGGCGCGCCCTTGAGCGAGCGGCTGGCCGAGACCGACAGGATCATGATGACGAGGGTGAGCACGTAGGGGGCCGCGTTGAAGAAATGATAGCCGCGGCTGATGCCGATCGACTGGAGCGCGGGGCCGAGCGCGCCGGCGGCGCCGAACAGCAGTGCCGCCCCCAGGCACGCCATCGGGTTCCAGCGGGCGAAGATGACCAGCGCCACCGCCATCAGCCCCTGGCCCGACGACAGGCCCTCGTTCCAGCTTCCCGGATAGTAGAGCGACAGGAACGCGCCGCCGACGCCCGACAGGAACCCGCCGGCGGTGGTGGCGGCGAAGCGCGTCATGTCGACCGAATAGCCCATCGCCCGGGTCGCGGCGGCGCTGTCGCCCGCCATGCGCACGATCAGGCCCCAGCGGGTGTTGCGGAACGCCCACCACAGGAAGACGGCGATGGCGATGCCCAGGAAGAACAGCGGGTTGATGCGCAGCGCGTCGGCCAGTTGCGGCACGCCGGTCCAGGCGCCGAGTTCGAGGGCCGGAAGGCGCGGGGCCGTCGGCTGGATGTACGGCTTGCCGAAGAAGAAGGCGAGACCGGTGCCGAACGACATCAGCGCGATGCCGATCGCGATGTCGTTGACCCGCGGCAGCTTGCAGATCCAGCCGTGCGCCGCCCCGAACAGGCTTCCGGCGACGCCCGCCGCCATCACGCCGATCCAGGGATTGCCGGTGTGGAAGGAGACGGCGTAGGCGCTCATCGCGCCGAAGACGAGGGTCCCCTCGAGGCCGAGGTTGATGCGCCCGGACTTCTCGGTCAGGCACTCGCCCAGCGAGACGAAGAGGAAGGGGGTGGAGACCCGGATGGCGCCGGCCAGCATGGCCAGCAGCACGGTGGCGAGTTCGGCGCCGGTCAAGTCTTCGGCCCCTCCGGATTGAAGATGCGCAAGCGTCCGTAGAACGTCTCCGACACCAGAAGCACCACGAAGATCAGCCCCTGCAGCACCAGCACCGTCGCGTCCGGCAGGCCCATGCGCCGCTGGACGAGCCCGCCCGCCGCGGCGAGGCCGCCGAGGAAGATCGCGACCGGGACGATGGCGAGCGGCGAATGGCGGGCGAGGAAGGCGACGAGGATGCCGGTGAAGCCGTAGCCGGCGGCGAGCGAGGCGTTCGCCTTGCCGTGGATGGCCGCCACCTCGAAGTATCCGGCGAGGCCGGCGCACGCCCCCGCGATGGCGCAGGCGGCGACGATCAGCCCGCCCACCGGAAGGCCCTGCGCCTTGGCCGCGCGGAGGTTCCCGCCGGCGATGCGGGCGGCGAAGCCGAACGTCGTGTTGTTCATCAGAACGTGCAGCACGACCGCCAGCCCGACCGCGACCGCCAGACCCCAGTGGACGTCGAGGCCCGGGATCATGCCGATCATGTTCTCCCGCCCGATCGCCGTGGTGGAGGGCTTGTTCGGGTCGGACGGGTCGCGCAGCGCGCCCTCGACGAAGAAGTTCAGGATGGCGACGGCGATGTAGACCATGAGCAGCGAGGCGATCGTCTCGTTCACCCCGCGCCCGTGCCGGAGCGCGCCGACGGCGCCGATCCACAGGCCGCCCGCGAGCATCGCCGCCAGCACCATCGTGGCCATGAGCAGCGGCGGGGGCGCCCAGCCCAGCATCGGCAGCGCCACCACGGCCGCCGCGAAGCCGCCCAGCACCAGCGCCCCCTCGCCACCGATGATCGTCAGGCCGAGGCGCGCCGGGATGGCGACGCACAGCGCCATGAGGATGAGCGGCGCGGTCCGCGTCAGCGTGTTGCGCCAGGAGAAGGGCGTGCCGAACCCGCCGCGCCAGACGAGTTCGAAGAACTGGACCGGCGACTTGCCGATCGCCAGCAGGAACAACGAGAAGAGCCCGGCCGACGCCAGCAGGGCGAAGGCCGGGATCACCACGTACTCGGCCGACCGGCGCAGGCGGATCACGAGATCCGCCACCGCCGGCCGGTCGAAGAGGGAGGCGGGCGACGCCGTGTCGGTCATCCCTCGTCGCCCCTCCCCCGTCCCGTCGTCCTCAGGTGATCGACCCGACCACGCCCTCGACGAGGTAGTTGGTCCGCTCCAGCGCCACGTCGTAGTTGTCGACCGCCACGCCCGCGGCGACGACCGTGTTGCCGCGGTTGTCCTTCAGCGGGCCGACGACGTAGGGCTTGTTCGCCTTCAGGTCGGCGATGGCCGCCGCCGCCGCGCTGCGGGCGTTCGCGGGCGCGCCGGCGCCGAAGGCGGTGTTCTGGACGTAGTCCTTGTCGTAGCCGCCGCGCACGAAGTTCGGCAGCTTCTGGCCCTTGGCCAGCGTGTCCGCGAACTCCTTGTAGATCGTCTCCCACTTGTACTCGGCACCCGTGATGAAGCCCTTGGGCGCCAGCGGGGCCTGGGAGGCGTTGTGGCCGCAGCTCATCACGCCGCGGCGCTCGGCCGTCTCGATCACGACCTTGGGGCTGTCGACGTGGCAGGTCAGCACGTCGCAGCCGGCGTCCACCAGGGCGTTCGACGCCTCGGCCTCGCGCACGGGGAGCGCCCAGTCGCCGGTGAAGATCACCTGCACCGTCGCGTTCGGGTTCGACTTGCGCAGGCCGAGCGCGAAGGAGTTGATGTTCAGCAGGACGGTCCCGATCGGCTTCGCGGCGACGAAGCCCACCTTGCCGGTCTTCGACGCGAGGCCGGCCGCGATGCCGTTCACGTAGTGGCCCTGGTTCAGATAGGCGAAGTAGCTGCCCGCGTTGCCCGGGTGCTTCGCCGCGTCCCAGAGGCCGGCGCCGTGGCGGAACTCGACCGCCGGATACTTCTTCGCCATCTCGAGCATGTGCGGGTCGAAGTAGCCGAACGACGTGGCGAAGATCAGCTTCGCCCCGTCGAGGTTGATCATCGACTCCATCGTCTTCTGCACGGCGACGGTCTCGGGGACGTTCTCCTCCTCGACCACCGTCACGCCCGGCACCGCCTTCAGCGCGCGGGCGGCGACCGCGTGGGCCTGGTTCCAGCCGAAATCGTCGCGCGGGCCGACGTAGATGATGCCCATCGTCAGACCGGCCGCGCGGGCGGGCGCCGCCAGGCCCCCCGTCGCGAGCGCCAGGCCGGCCGCCGCCGTGCCCTGCAGAACCGAACGCCTCGTGAACCCGCGATGCTCGACCATGAATCAGCTCCTTGCGACCCGAATGGGCGGCGCCGGACGGATCCGCGCCGACGTGAATGCGGATCGACTTTCGCAACCGTCGTGCCAGCGCCCGGTGCCCCGGATTCCGCGGGGTGGCACGGGGTTCGCCGTGCGGCGGTTGCATCCCCGGACGGCAGTTCGCCCGAGGTGACGGGCAGAACGCCGATTTTTTCGGCAAAAGCACGGCGATCGACTCATGCTGTATGCAAGAAGGGTGAGGGCGTCTCTCAGCCCTGCCACAGCGCCCCCACCACCTCGGCCGTGGTCGCCGTCCACCCCACGATCCCGCCCTGCGCGCGGACCATGTCGAGGGTCGCCCGCTTGAATTCGGGGAAGTAGCTCTCGGTCGCGTCCTCGACGAGGAGGCACCCGTAGCCCCGGTCGTTCGCCTCCCGCATCGTGGTCTGGACGCAGACCTCGGTCGTCACGCCCGCGAACAGCAGGTGGGTGATGCCCCGCGCGTCGAGCACGGCCTTCAGATCGGTCGCGTGGAAGGCGCCCTTGCCCGGCTTGTCGATCACCACCTCCCCCGGCAGGGGCAGGAGCGTCGGCACGATCTCCGCCCCCGGCTCGCCCGCGATCAGGATGCGGCCCATCGGCCCCGGGTCGCCGATCCGGAGGCCGGGGCTGCCGCGCTCCCGCTTGGCGGGCGGGCAGTCCGACAGGTCGGGACGGTGGCACTCCCGCGTGTGGACCACGAGGAGCCCGGCCGCCCGCACCCCGTCCAGCAGCGCGCGCACGGTGGGCACGATCGCCTCCAGCCGCGTCACGTCGTTCCCGAGCGTCGAGCCGAAGCCGCCCTCCTCGATGAAGTCGCGCTGCATGTCGACGACGATCAGCGCCGTCCGGGCGGGATCGAAGGCGAAGGGATAGGGTCGTGCGGCGGCGACGACGGCCATGACGGGGCTCCCGGCGGGTGATCCTGCCAGGGGTCGCAAGCGACGTGCCATGCCCCCTGCCCTCTTTTCACGGACCGCGGTTCGGTGTTCCATGGCCGCCGCTCTTCCGCGCCCGCAGCCCGAGGCCCGCCCATGCATCCCGCCGTTCCCGCCGTCCTCGACCGGATCGAGACCGATTTCCAGGGGTCCGTCGACCGGCTCGTCGACCTTCTCCGCATCCCGTCGGTCGGCACCGACCCCGCCTACGCCGAGGCGACGCGCCGCGCGGGGCAGTGGCTGGTCGACGAGCTGTCGGGCATCGGCTTCCGCGCAGGGCTGCGCGACACGCCGGGCAACCCGATGGTGATCGCCCACCACGACGGGCCGGCGGGCTACGACGGCCCGCACCTGATGTACTACGGCCACTACGACGTGCAGCCGGCCGACCCGCTGGAGCTGTGGTCGTTCCCGCCGTTCGAGCCGACCCTCGTCAACGCCGAGCGGGGGCCCCGGATCGTCGCCCGCGGTGCCGTCGACGACAAGGGCCAGACGATGACGTGGATCGAGGCGTTCCGCGCCTGGGCCGCGGTCCACGGCGGGCTTCCCGCCCGCATCACCGTCATGATCGAGGGCGAGGAGGAGGGCGGCTCGAAGAGCCTGCGCGGCTTCCTGAAGGCCAACAGGGCCGAGCTGACGGCCGACGTCTGCGTCGTCACCGACACCAACAGCTGGGACATCGAGACGCCCGCCGTCACCTATCAGCTGCGCGGGATGCTCTACACCGAGGTGACGATCGCCGGCCCGTCGCGAGACCTGCACTCGGGCATGTACGGCGGTGCGGTGATCAACCCGAACAACGCGCTGGCGAAGATCCTGGCGCAGCTGATCGACGAGAACGGCGTCGTCCAGATTCCCGGCTTCTACGACGACGTGATCCCGCCGGGAAAGGCGGAGCTGGACCAGTGGATGGCGCTCGGCTTCGACGAGACGGGTTTCCTCGGCGAGATCGGGCTGACCGCCCCCTCGGGCGAGGCCGGCTACACGACGCTGGAGCGCCTCTGGTCGCGGCCGACCTGCGACGTCAACGGCATGTGGGGCGGCTACACCGGTGCGGGGTCGAAGACGGTCATCCCGGCCCACGCCTCGGCCAAGATCTCCTTCCGCCTCGTGCCGGGGCAGGACCCGGAGAAGATCCTCGCCGGCCTGCGCGCCTTCCTCGACGCGCGGATGCCCAAGGACTTCCGCCACGAGATCACGACCTTCGGCAAGTCGCCCGCGATCCGGGTGCCGACCGACAGCCGCTATCTCGGGGCCGTCCTCGGCGGTCTCGGCGACGTCTACGCGAAGGCGCCCGTGCTCATCGGCTCGGGCGGGTCGATCCCGGTGGTGGGGATGATCCAGGAGGAGCTGGGCTTCGACAGCCTTCTGGTCGGCTTCGGGCTGGAGGACGACCGGGTCCATTCACCCGACGAGAAGTTCGAGGTCGCCTGCTACCGCAACGGCATCCGCTCGCACGCGGCGATCCTGGGGCGGCTCGCGGGGCTGGGGGGGTGAGGAGAACCCTCGCCCATCGACCGCCTTGCGGTCGATGGGCGAGGGCCTTCTGATGCCCTACAGCCAGTTCCGCCAGCGGAAGTACAACAGCGGCAGCACCCCCGACAGCAGCATCAGGAACAGCGCCCACGGATAGCCCAGCGCCCACTCCAGCTCCGGCATCCGGTGGAAGTTCATGCCATAGACGGTGCCGACCAGCGTCGGCGGCAGGAAGGCGACGGAGGCGACCGAGAAGACCTTGATGATGCGGTTCTGCTCGAGGTTGACGAGGCCGAGCGTCGCGTCGAGGAGGAAGTTCGCCTCCTGCGACAGGAAGCCGACGTGCTCGGTCAGCGAGCGCACGTCGCGTTGCAGGGTCTTCAGCGCGGAACGGTGGTCCTTGTTGAACCGCCCGGCGCCGGCGGTGACGAGGAAGGCCGAGAGCCGGTCCATGCCCGACAGCGTGTCGCGGATCTTGTGGGTCATGTCGCCCGCCCGGCCGATCTCGCGCAGCACCTCCTGCAGGTCGGCGGTCTCCTCGGTCCGCTTGCGGCGTGCCCGGGACGTCGGCCGCTTGTCCTCGAGGCGGGCGAAGAACACGCTGCGGGCGAGCCGGTCCATGCGCCCGCCCACCATCTCCAGCACGTCCGCCACCCGGTCGATCACCGCGTCGAGCACGCCCAGCAGCGCGTCCTCCGGCGAGGCGAGGAGTTCGGGCTGCTTCTGCGCCCGCGCGGCGAAGGTGGGGATCGACCGCGGTTCGGCATAGCGCACCGTGAGCAGGGCCCGGCGGGCCAGGATGAAGGTGAGGTCGCACTGGTCCGGCCGGTCGGTGTCGGCCTGATAGATCACCGACGTCGTCATGAAGACCGCGTCGTCCTCGACGTAGAGGCGGCTCGACGTCTCGATCTCCCGCATCTCCTCGACGCTCGGCAGCACGAGGTGGAAGCTCGACGCGATGAACGCCTGCTCCTCCGGCGTCGGGTTCAGCAGGTCGACCCACACCGCACCGTCCGGAAAGACGCCGGACGGCGGCATGACCAGCGAGACGACGCGGTCCTCCACCCGGCAGTAGACGGTGATCACGCCCTAATCCTCCGGCACCGGCACGCCCGCCTGCCGGCAG
>JBIJED010000448.1:0-3489 GCA_044343785.1 Azospirillales bacterium
CGTCGGCCAGCTGCTGGTCGACGGCCACCTGCGCGTCGAAGGCGTCGTTGAGCGCGCGTGCGGTCAGCGGCGCGCTCTCCAGCCAGTCGGTCGCGCGCGCGATGGTCATGCGGCGCAGGAGCGTGACGAGCACACCGTCGCCGGGCGGGCCCTCGAACGTCACCGTCCCGCCACCGGTCTCGCCGGCGCCGAACACGGCGAACCCCGTGGTGCGGGGGGCCGCGTCGAGGAAGACCTTCAGGTCGCCGGCGTCGAGGACCGGGAAGGGATAGGGAAACGCCGTCTGCACGCCGTCGGCGCGGTACTGGATCCGCGGCGGGACGGCCGGAACCTTCACGTGGTCGGTCATGGAGAGCCTCGTTGAGTGGCGAGCGCCTCACCCGAACCGCGACAGCCAGGCGAGCTGCTGGCGCTGGGCGTAGTCGGTCTGTTCGAGGAGGTTGCGCGCCCGCCGCGTGGCGAGATCGTCGTCGATCGCCTTCTCGCGCAGGCGCCGTGCGGCGTCCGCGTCGGCGGACGCGAGGTCGGCGTCCGACGTCAGGCCGAGGAGGATCGCCTCGCCGCTGCCGCCGTCGGCGTCGAGGCCGCGCCCCGCCATGTCCGTCCGCCGGGCCGCCACCGCGCGGCGCAGCGCGGCGCGGCGCTGGCGTTCCCCGATGGCGGCGTCCTGGCCGAGGCGGGCGCGCTCGGTCGCGGCGTCGGCCGCGGCCGCGTCGGTTTCGAGCCGCTGGCGGGCCTGGAGCGCGGCGAAGCCCTGTTCGGCGGCGTCGCGGGCGACGTTTCCCTGCCGGACCTCCTGCGCGGCGCGAACGCCGAAGGCGACGGCGGTGGGGATGAGGGGGGCGAAGCCGGCCATCAGTCGTTCACCTTCAGGATCGTGGTCACGGACAGGAGGGTGAAGGGCAGCGGAAGGTCCTGTTCGATCCGCCAGGGCGGCGCGAGCCCATCGCGCCGCCAGCCGACGGCGCGCCGCGCGACGTCGCCGGTGAAGGGGGGCGGCGGGTCGGGACCGAGCACGGCGCCGCCCGACGCGGACCGGCGCAGCGGCACGTCCTGCGGCCCCGTTCCGAAATCGACCCGGAGCGCACGGGTGCCCTCCAGCCGGAAGGTCGCGGACACGACGCGCAGGGCGAGGCCCTCGCTCCCGCCGGTCCCGACGAGGGCGGGGAGCGGCTCCACGACGCAGGCGAAGGGAAGCCCGGCCTCGACCGCGCGGGCCGGCGCGTCCAGCACGATGGTCCCGGCGTTCACCCGCACCGGGGCGCGCGGCACGCCGTCGGCGACGACCGCGACGTCCCGCCCGTCGAGGTGGGAGAGGCCGGACCAGACCGTCTTCGCCGTCGCGCTCTCGCCCGCCACCGCGGCGTCGAGGGCGAAGCCGTCGTCGAACGCCTCGATCGTGGGCCCGCCCAGCCGGTCGACCAGCAGGTAGACCCGCTCCCCCACCACGGCGATCGAGCGGACCGGCCCGTCGGTGGTCACGCGCATCCACGCCGTCACCTGTTCGGCCCGATAGACGGTCAGCGCCCGCAGGCTCCCGTCCGCCATGGCGACGAACAGCAGCCGCCGGCGCGGGTCGAAATCCATGTCCCGCGGCCGGTCGACGAGGTGCGACGCCAGGAGTGCGAGGTCGGGCGACTGGTAGGCCTGCTCCACGTCGGTGTAGACGAACTCCCGCAGGTCGGCGCCGGTCCGGCCCACGTAGAGGGTGGCGCCGTCGACGTTGCGCGGCGGCACCCGCCGGTCGACCGGCGACCCCACCCGCGTCTGGCGGGCCATCTGGATCGTCCCGGGGGTGAGCGGGTCGCCCGAGACCATCCATTCGGCGCCCGAGGTGAAGACCTGGAGGTGCCGGCCGGAGAACAGCGCGCGGATCGCGTTGACGTCGTCCGACAGGATCGCGAACTCGATCGCCTCGTCGTCCAGGCCCGTACCGACGTCGAAGTTCCAGAGGTCGGCCGAGCGCGAGAGCCAGAGCCGGTTCGGCAGGTCGCGCGAGCCGCCGATGACGAGCCGGTCCTGGTGGAACACCGCCGTCGCGGGCCAGCCGCGGACGGGGGAGAAGGCCTGTTCCTCCCATGCCGTCGTCGCGGCGGTGCCGGCGAGCGTCTGCTCGACGGTGGCGGTCGCCTGCGTGCCCGAGGCGACGGCGGTGATCCGAACCTGCTTGCCCGCGAGGCGCAACCGTGTGCCCTGATGGGCGGGCTGGAACACCGCCGACGACGCCGTGAGGGTGACGGAGCCGGTCGTCGCGGAGGCTGCGAGCGTGACGTCGGCCGGGGCGAAGCGGTACCAGGGCTGGCGGACGGCGCCGTTCTCCACCACCCACGACCATTCGGCGATCTGCCACGTCAGGTCGGCGCGCCGCGTGATCCGGCGCGGGGCCAGGTCCGGGTGGCAGACGAGAAGCGTGTCGGCCGACTGGGTCCAGGCGATCTGGGCGAGCTGCGCCTCGGTCCAGGGGGCCGTCACGGTCGCGAGGCGCACGTCGTCGCGATAGACGTCGATGGTTCCGGCCGAGAAGGCGAGCAGGTAGGTCTGTTCGGTGTTGAAGGCGAAGGCGACGAGGCGCCCCGGCCCCCGCGCCCGGTCGACCAAGGCGAGGCCGGCCCGGCGCGACAGGCCGCCGGTGGGGTGGATGAAGACGTTCTCCAGCCGCCGGGCACCGTTCGCGTGGGCGCGCAGATCCGTGCGGCCGTAGAGGCGCGGGGCGATCTCGCCGGCGGTGAAGCTGGTCTTGACGGTGCGCAGGCGCGTCATGTCCGCCGGGCCTCCACGAGCGAGAAGTCGACGAAGCCCGGCTGGTCGTCCTGCTGGGCATCGATCAGGCGCGCGCGCCGGAACTCGCCCTCCGCGAGCCGCCAGAGGGCCTCGGCGCGGCTGGTGTTCTCGGTGAGCGGGATGCAGAACTCCGCCGCCAGCCGGGCGATCAGCGCCTGGTCGAAGAAGGGCGGGAACGACGTCTCCGGCATCCGGCGGACGTAGGCGAGGACGACGCCCTCGGCGTCGCTCTCCAGCCGGTCGGCGGCGATCCGGCACGCAAGCCCCCGCCCGCGCCCCTCCGGCCCGGCCGAAAGTGCGCGCAGGAAGTCGGACGGGAGCTGGTGGACGAAGGCGAAGTCGGCGACCGGCACCGCATCGACCCGCGCGAGGCGCACGTGGGCGGTCGCGAAGCTCCATGCGTTGGCCGAGAGCAGCGCGTCGCGCGTGGTCGGATAGAGCGCGTCGGCCACGGTCGCCTCGGCCGTGCCGTCGGTGAAGGCGGTGATGGGGGCGGCGCCGATCTTCAGAAGGGCGCGCGCGCACAGCGCGATGGCGTCGAGGGCCATGGGACGGGCTCCGAGTGGACGTGTGGTGAACCCTCACCCTCCCACCGCCTGACGGCGGCGGGCCCCTTCCCTCTCCCGTGCCACGGGAGAGGGAAGGCCGGTGACGTTCCGTCCCCTCTCCCGCGGCGCGGGAGAGGGACAGGGTGAGGGGCGGCCGGAA
>JBIJED010000048.1:0-10481 GCA_044343785.1 Azospirillales bacterium
AACCGGCCGCTCCCCAACCCGCATCAAGGACCGATGCGGGTGAAACCGGTGACGGTGACGCTGCCGGCGCCCGCCGTGACGACCGCGATGAAGCCCATCATCGGCGCGGCGGTGCCGACCCCGAGATTGGCGATGATGACGTCGCCGGGGCGCAGCATGGCCGTGGCGGCGTTGAAGTAGCCGGCGGCGACGACGGCGGCCGAGGCGTCGGGGGTCTGGTAGCTCCACAGGGTGAAGCCGTTGGCGTAGGCGAGCACGCTCAGCGTGTCGGAGCGGAAGGGCATCGGGATCTCCGGAAGGACGGGGGCGGGCGACGGCGGCCCGGGCGACGGCAGGGCGGGGCCCGCCTCACTCCTTGCAGCGCAGGGTGACGACGCCCTCGGCGTCGATCAGCTTCGCGCCCTGGCTCATCATCGAATTGACGAAGTGCGCGGCGCGGTCGCCGTGCCACGTGACGTCGGTCGTCACCTCCGCGCCGGACGCGTGGCCGACGGCGGTCTTGTGGAACCAGTGGCAGCGCCGCACCGTGGCGGTCAGCGTCAGGCCCGAGTGGGGGATCCACATGGTGCCGAGCCAGCGCTTGGCCTGGGTGCCGCGGAACGGCAGGTCGGCGTCGCCCACGTAGTCGGCGGAGGCGAACTGCGGGATCTGGAGCAGGTCCGACCACTGCCTCCACCCCACGACCGCCGTGCGCTGGCCGTCGTCGGGAACGTCGGCCGCGCCCAGCGCCTCGAAGGCCGCCAGCACCTTGGCCAGCGTCATCCCGTCGGCGTCGCCGCCGGCGAAGCGGGTGGAGGTGTCGAGTTCGGCGACGATCAGCTCGTCGGTCTTGCGGCCCAGCGCATAGGCGCCGGCGTTGGCGATCACCGCCCGCTCGTCGTGGGCGACCTTGAGCTCGTCGAACTTGTCGACCCAGTCGCCGGCGTAGAAGTCGGCGAGCGTGCACTCGACCGGCACGTGGTCGACGTTCATCACCGGCACCTGCCCGTGGCGGGACTTGGTGGCGGCGGTGCCCTTGCCGACCTTCTGGAAGACGGTGGAGGCGCCCTGGACGTTGGACTTGTTGCGCACCGTGGCCCGGAGCTTGGAGCCCTGGCGCTGGTAGGCCTCGTGCACTTCGCGCTCGAACTGCTTGACGAAGGCCTGGGTGACGGAGGTTGCCATCGGGGGGGACCCTGACGTTGGAGGGACGGGTCTCCCGGAGGGTTGTCGGCGGGTTCGCCGGCCCGACGCGCCGGGCGCCGACGAAAAAGGCCGGCCGGCGGCCCGGCCGGGCGCCCCGGTCAGGGGGCGTTGTCCGGCAGGGTCGCCGACCGGCCAGGTCGGGACGGAACGTCGCGGGAGGTCGCCGCCCGCCGCGAGGCATGGCTCGGGCGGTGGCGAGGATCAGAGAATAGGAATTTTATCCGTCAGTCAAGCGCAATCCGTTCCGCCGTCGGGCCGGAGCGGATTGCGTGGGGAATCGATCGTCCCCCCACCACCCCGTCGACCACGGCCGCGAACCGCTCCCGGAAGACCGACGCGTCGAACCGGGCCGCGTGCCGGGCGATGACCGCCGGATCGAAGGCCGTCGCCCCCGCCTCGAACCGGTCGAGCGCCGTGTTCAGGTCGTCCGGCGCCTGGTGGTGGAAGAACAGGCCGGTCCGCCCCTCCACCACCGTCTCCAGCGCCCCGCCGCGGCCATAGGCGATCACCGGCTTGCCCGACGCCATCGCCTCCACCGGCACGATCCCGAAATCCTCCTCGCCCGGGAAGACCAGCGCCCGGCACCGGGCCAGCCGCTCGCGCAGCACCGGGAAGGGCTGGGGCCCGAGGATCTCCACCGTCGGCCCCGCCGACCGGCGGAGGTCCTTCAGCTGTTCCCCGTCGCCGATCACCACGAGGCGCCGGCCGCTGCGGTTGAACGCCTCCACCGCGAGGTCGGCGCGCTTGTAGCCGACGAGCTGGCCCGCCAGCAGGTAGGTGCCGTCGTGCGCCGCGGTGGGCGCGAAGTCGCCGACGGCGACCGGCGGATGGACCACGGTCGCGTCGCGGCCCCAATAGCGGCGGATGCGCTCCGCGACGTTGTCGCTGTTGGCGACGAACAGGTCGACCCGCGCCGCCGTCAGGTGGTCCCAGCCGCGCAGATAGTGGGCGACCGGGCTCCAAAGGAGGCGCCCCGCCCCGCCCAGCTGCCCGCGGTAGGCGTGGTACATGTTCCAGACGTAGCGCATGGGCGAGTGGACGTAGCAGACGTGGAGCGCGCCGGGCGCCGGCACCACCCCCTTCGCCGGCCCGGCCTCGGACGAGATGACGAGGTCGTAGCCGGAGAGGTCGAACTCCTCCAGCGCCAGCGGCATCAGCGGGAGATACGTCTTGTAGCGGGTCTTCGCGAAGGGCAGGCGTGCGACGAAGCTGGTCGTGATCCGGTGCTTCAGGATCTCCGGGTCGATCCGTTCGGGCACGATCACGTGGGTGAAGAGGTCGGCCCCGGGCCAGAGCCGGCAAAGCTCCGCGACGACCTTCTCCCCGCCCCGCATGGTGACGAGCCAGTAATGGACGATGGCGACGCGCATCAGCGGTCCAGCGCCTCGATGACGTCCATCAGGCGCGCAGCACCCGCGGTCCAGCCGAACTCCCCCGCCCGCGCCCGGCCGCGGGCGATCATCCGCGCGCGCAGCCCGGGCTCGGCGAGGAGCCGGCCGATGGCGGCGGCCAGCGTCGCCGGGTCGTGGGGGTCGCAGTAGAGGGCGGCCCCGCCGCACACCTCCGGGAGCGAACTGGTCCGCGCGACCACCGCCGGGCAGCCGCAGACCATGGCCTCCAGCGGCGGGATGCCGAACCCCTCGTAGGTCGAGGGGAAGGCGAGGCAGAGCGCGTTCTCGTAGAGCGCCTTCAGCTGTCCTTCGGTCACGGCACCCAGCGCCAGCGTGCCCTCCGGCAGCCGGCCGCCGGCGAGACCGCGCGGGTTCGCGTGGCCGGCGACGACCAGACGGGGGCGGGGGGCGGGCATCATGGCGAGCGCCGCGCCGACGGCGGCGAGGTTCTTGTGCGGCTTCGGACTGCCGATCGCCAGCACGTAGCCGCCCGGCTCCAGCCCCGCGAGGATCGAGCGGTCGGCGGCGATGCGCTCCAGATGTTCGGCGGCGTTGGGGACGACGGCGAGGCGGTCGCGCGGCACCCCGGCGAGGCGGGCGAGTTCGCCCGCCGAGAAGGCGGAGACCGTGATCACCTGCTCCGCCCGGCGCGCGAACCAGCGGAACTGGAAGCGGTACCAGAGGCGATAGGCGCGCGCGTAGCTCTCGGGCACCGCGTAGATCCCGGCGTCGTGCAGCGCCACGACCTGACGGGGGTGAAGCAGCGGGCCCGCGTTGCCGAGGCTCAGGAGCCGATGGCCCGCGGCCGCGCGCGCGAGGTCGACCTGCTCCCACCGGTGCCCCCGGTGCCGGCCCACGGTCCGCTGGGCGATGGCCGTGAGGCCCGGGAGCGCCGTCGCGTCGGGCGGGAGGAGGAGCGTGACCGGCCCCCAGGGACGCCCGTCGGCGATCAGCCGGTCCATCGCACCCACGATCTCGCGCGCATAGCGCTGCACGCCGGTCAGCGGCTGGGCGAGGAAGCGGCCGTTGATGGCGAGCGGGCGGTGGACGACGGCGGGATCGCCGCGGGGGGCGGGCACGACGCGGCGGAGCCCGGTGGGATGGGCCATGACGCTCACCCGCCCGCCCGGCCGACGCGGGCCGGCTCGGGAACCGCACACCCGACCGCGGCACAGATCGCGCGGGCGAGATCCTCCCACGAGGCGACGGGCTCCGGCCGGATGGTGCGGCGGTCGATCGCGCGGGCCGCCCGGAGCGCCGCCGCGATCGAGGCGCCGTCCCCGGGGTCGTAGCCGATCAGGTGCGGCCGGTCGGGCCGCGTGACGAAGCGCGGTCCCACCGAGGGCAGGCGGCAGTGGGTGTACTGGATCAGCTTCAGGCTCGACTCCCGCAGCGTCTCCCCGCCCGTCCGGCGGACGTAGGGCGCCGCACCCACGTCGGCATGGCGCACGAAGGGAACGGTCTCGAGGAACGGACGCTCCCCGTGCCAGACGACGTTGGTCCGTTTCGGCTCGGGCCGCAGCGCGCCCACGAAGTGAAACCGCCAGCCGGGAAACGCCGTCGCGGCGAGGGCCGGGAAGGCGGCGTCGAAGAAGGAATGGCCGACCGACACCACCTCGGTCTCCCACCGCGGCCCGAGCGGCGGCGCGGCATAGGGATCGGCCGTCGGCCGGTCGAAGGCGGCGAGGTCGATCCCGTGCGGCTGGAAGCGGACGGACGGCAGGCCCGCGAAGCGTTCGGCCGTGAAGCGGCTGGGCGCGCTGATCAGGTCGAACAGCGGGGCCACCCGCTCCTCCTCGGCGACGACGTACGCGTGCTGGCCGATGTTCCGCGTGTCGTCGGAGACGCGGTAGACGAGGCGCGCCGCGGGGTTGAGCGCCCGGATGCGGCGGACGAGGAGGAGCGGCAGCCCGCTCTCCACCAGCACCAGGTCGGCGCCCCGCACGGCCGCCTCCAGAGCACCCAGCGGCAGGTCCGCCCAGCGCGCGGCGAGCGGCGCGCTCAACCGGTCGAGCCGGGCGCTGCGCAGGTGGAAGGGGTGCCAGGGCGTCCACCAGACGAGGCTCGTGATCCCCGGCGCCTTCTCCACCGGCCGGTTCGCCTCGGCCCGGACCGGATAGGCCATGCGCGCGTCGCCGCGCAGGCGCGAGATCGGGCTGATGCCGACGGTCGCCACGGTCACGGCGAACCCCAGCCCGGCCAGCGCGTCGGCGAGGAAGTGGAAACCGGCCTTCCGGCGGGAGGCATAATAGTGCCCGGTGACGAGGACGGCCCGTGTCGTCGGCAAGGTCGAGGATCCCGGTGACGGGCAAAGAGCCGGCAGTCTGCCCGCAACCGCCCGGCGGACGGGGGGCGCAGAGGGGCTAGCCCGGTCCGACGTCGGTTCCGCTTGCGCATCGGAGTGCTTGTAAATACGTAATGGATATACGTGACGGAGGACGGATGGCCATGGCCGTGCGGACGACGCTTTTCCGATCGAACCGGACCCAGGCCGTCCGGCTGCCGCGCGACGTCTCGTTTCCGGCGGAGGTCCGCGACGTGGTGATCGTGCGCGAAGGGGTCCGGCGCGTGATCCTTCCCGCGGACGCGGTCTGGGACGACTTCTTCGCATCCCCGGGTCTCGACGTCGCCGACCGGGACCAGCCCGCGGGGCAGGAGCGGGATCCCCTGTGACGCAGCGCTTCATGCTCGACACGAACGTGCTGATCCGGGTCCTGCGGGACCGGCCGGCGAGCGCGCGGGACCGCTTCAACGCCGAAGCCGACGGTCTGTGCGTCTCGACCGTGACGCTCGGGGAGCTGTTCCACGGCGCCGCACGGTCCGCGCGGCCGGTCGACGTCCGGCGCGAGGTCGAGCGGCTCGCCGCGAGGCTGCAGGTCCTGCCCTACGACGCCGACGCCGCCGCCCATTTCGGCGACATCCGCGCGGACCTTCAGCGACGCGGCACGGTGATCGGGCCCTATGACCTGATGATCGCGGCCCATGCCCGCAGCCGCGGCCTCGTTCTCGTCACCGGCGACCTCGGCGAGTTCGGGCGTGTCGCCGGCCTGCGCTGCGAGGATTGGCTCGACGGCTGACCGACCGTCGGGAATTACCCCCGATTAAGCCGCGGGCCGCCGGAAGCGCCCGCATCCCCACCCATCCCGGGGCCTATGCTGCGCCGCATCCCTACAGCCGACGCGCCGGACGCGATCCCCCATGGCCTACGAGAACGTCACCCCGCTGCGCGACGTGCCGCAGGTGCGGCCCGCACGCCCCGACGTGCGGCTTCCCTCCCTCGGCCTGCGCGAGCAGATGCGCAAATTGCGGCGGCGCAAGTGGGTGATCCTCGGCGCGATCCTGCTGATCACCACGCTCGCGGTGATCCAGGTCGAGCGCCTCCAGCCCCAGTACCGCGCCGCGGCGCAGGTGATGCTGGACGTCCGCCGCCAGCAGGCGATCGACATCAAGTCGGTCCTGCCGGACGTGCCGGTGGACCTCGAGACGGTGCAGGGCGAAATCGCGGTCATCACCTCGCGCACGCTGGCCGACAAGGTGGTGACGCGGCTCGGCCTCGACACGATGGCGGAGTTCAACCCGCGCCTCGCGGCGCTGGACGCCGACGAGGGGTTCGACCTCGTGGGGACGATCCGCGGCGCCATGCGCGGCGCGCTCGCCGTGGTCGGACTCGGTGGCGGCGAGACGGCCCCGACCGACCCCGACCCCGACCGCGAGAACCGTACGCGCATCGTCAACGCCGTCCTGAAGAACCTGGACGCCGCACCCCGCGGGCGCTCCCGCGTGATCGAGATCGGCTTCACATCCGAGAACCCGGAGCGGGCGGCGTCGATCGCCAACACCTTCGCCGACCTCTACATCCTGGAACGGCTGGAGGCGAAGTTCGAGGCCGCGCAGCGGGCGAACCAGTGGCTGAACGAGCGGATGGCGGACCTGCGCCGCCAGACCGAGGACGCCGAGCGCCGGGCGCAGGAGTTCCGCCAGCAGGCGGGCCTCCTCCAGGGCGCCGGGACGACGACGCTGGCCCAGCAGGCGATCGGCCAGCTGAACGCCGAACTCATCAGCGCGCGCGCCGCCCGGGCGACGGCCGAGGCGCGCCTCCGCGCGGCGGAGCCCGCGCTCGGCGCCGGGGTTGCCTCGCTGCCGGGGGCGGTGCTGGAGAACGGCCTGATCCAGCGCCTGCAGGAGCAGGTGATCACCTCGCAGCGGCGGATCGCCGAGCTGGGCCAGTCGCTGGGCCCTCGCCACCCCCAGGTGCTGCAGGTCCGCGCCGACCTCGAGGAGGCGCAGGGCCGCCTCAGGACGGAGATCGGCAAGGTCATCTCCGGCCTGCGCAACGATGCGACCGCCGCCCGCTCCCGCGAGCAGCAGCTCGAGGCGGAGCTGCGCAAGTTCGAGACGCAGGCGGGCGTGCTGGGCCAGCGGGAGGTGGAGCTGCGGACGCTGGAGACGCAGGCCCAGTCGAACCGCACGCTCCTGAACCAGCTGACCCAGCGGTTCAACGAGACGGCCCTGCAGCAGGATCTCCAGCAGCCCGACGCCCGGGTGATCTCCGCCGCCCCGGTGCCGCAGCAGGCGGCGTTCCCGAACAAGCGTCTCCTCATCGGCGCCGCCTTCCTCCTCTCCGCGCTCATCGGCGTGGCGCTGGCGCTCATCCTGGAGCACCTCGACCAGGGCTTCCGCTCGGCCGAACAGGTGGCGCGGATCTCGGGCGTGCCGGCGCTGGGCCTGATCCCGGCGCTGGGAGGCCTGAAGGACCGCGTCATGCGCCGCCGCCCGGCCGACGTGATCGTCGACCGGCCGCGGTCGAACTATGCCGAAGCGGTGTCGAGCACGATCGCGAGCCTGTTCCTCGCCGCGAACGAGCGCCGGCCCAAGCTGGTCCTCGTCACCTCGACCCTGCCGGGCGAAGGCAAGACGACGCTGACCGCCAGCCTCGCCCGGGCGGCGGCGCAGTCGGGCCTCAGGGTGCTGCTGGTCGACGGCGACCTGCGCCGCCCGGCGCTGCATCGCGCGCTCGACCTGCCGCTCCAGCCGGGCCTGACCGACGTGCTGGGCGACCGGGCGGCGTTCGTCGACGCGGTGCAGAAGGACCCGCGCTCGACCGTCGCGTTCCTGCCCGCGGGGTCGCCGGTGCAGAACCCTCTGCACCTGCTCGCGGCCGAACGCACGCGCCAGTTCCTGCACGGGCTCGGCAAGCACTACGACCTGATCCTGATCGACACGAGCCCGGTCATGGCCGTCTCCGACCCCCGCGTTCTGTCGCGCTACGTGGACCAGACGGTCTTCGTCGTCCGCTGGGCCCGCACGCCGCGCGAACAGGCGCTGAACGCGCTGAACCAGATCGTGGAGGCCGGCGGGCGCGTGGGGGGCGTGGTCCTGTCGATGGTCGACGTCCGCCGCCACGCCCAGTACGGCTTCGGCGACAGCGGGCAGTACCATCTGGCGGGGAAGTACTATCAGCGGTGAGGAGTGCGATCCCTACGCCGGGATGGTTGGACAGGGGCCGTCACGCCACCGGAAAACCACGCGCCAGGGTCACAGCCGCAGAGATGTTCGACCCGGATGCCTTCGGCCTCGAGCAGGGCTCCATGCTCGATCCAGTCGCTGTCGACGGCATTCGCGACAGGCGCACGACACCGACGGGCGAGGGCCGCGAACTTCCGGTCGGACGGGTCGAACCGGGCATCGGCCAGGGATCGGGGCAAATCGACATACTCGCCGTCGTCGCAGACGGGTAAGGCGCAGCGCTCGGCGAAGCGCCAGTCGTTCAGCACCTTCTGATAGAAGCGATCGCCGACCCCCGGCTGTCCGCTCGGGCTGAGGTGGCGTCGATACTCTTCGACCACCCGGCTCTCCTCGTCCACCCATACGCCCTGCCGTCTCTCGAGATTGAGAAGGAACGCGACCGCAGCCTCCCGGCAGTCGATCGACGGATCGCCGACCACGTCGGCAGCGGGACGCCCGTTGGCCACGATCGCCACATTGGTGTCGACGATCCATCGCTTCACGGAGAAGTCCGCATCCGCTTCAGGCGCGCCAACTCGGCCTCCGCCGTCTCGCCGAAGGCATCGCCCATGAACTTTTCCGGCCAGTTCCGGATCCGGCCGTAGAGATCGAGTTCGAGCGGTTCCAACTCCGAGACGCCGTGCGGCGCATCACAGAAGTAAAGGCGGACCGCGTCCGCGGGCAGGCTTCCCTCGGCGACCCTCCGCTGAAGCCGAAGCAGCAGATGTTCCGAATGACTCTCGAAGATCACCTGCACCTTTCGGTGGATCGCGGCCTGAACGATGACATCGGCCAACTCTGCCTGTGCCAGTGGGTGCAAGTGAATTTCCGGCTGCTCAAGAATAACCGTGCTGCCCTTTGGGACGTACTGTAGCAGAGTAACCACAGGAAGAACCTGCGAGATACCGAAGCCAACGTCAGTCAAAAGAACCTCGGCTGCGCCCTTTCTGGTTGTGACTTTCGCGACAAACAAGCTGTTCTGTTTTGCAATCTCTTCGACGCGAAATCCTTCGATCAGACCGAGTTTCCGAAGCCAATGTGCGACGACCTCCTGAAAAGGCCGAAGACGTCCTTTCGGTACGAGATTCCTTTGTTCGCCATCGAACGTGGCAGCAATGATCGCGTCCACCGCCTTTTCACCTTTCACTCCGACGTCAGAAGGACGTGAACGGTTCCAGAGATAATCTCGTCGAGGCGGTTCTCGCAGGGGACCGAGATAGAAAATCTTGTCAAGCGCCGACTCGTATGTGGCCTCCAGATCCGCCAGGAAACCGGCGTTTTGGAAGTACGTTCGCGCTTGGTCTGGGAAAGCGTATGAGTTTACCGGTCCGGGCAGTTGCCAAGGGCGCCCCTTGCTACGCTTAAACTGAAATGAAGACGCTTTCTCCATCAGTGACCGAGCTCTCAGTTCGAACCCGTTTGGTTGCGCCTCGTTAGTCCGCAACGTGAACTGCAATTCGCCTAGCCCATAGCGCAGGGCAAGAGTCCGAGGTCCCCCCTGATGGACGTCGACCTTGGCATAGATGTCCAAAATGTGACCGCGTGCGATGGATGGTGCTGTCGCCTCGCTGGGATCGGCCAGAACGAGATCCTTCGACAACTCGAAGGCGAGCCCCCAGTCGATAAAGCGCGTCGCATCATGTTGGTGGATCGCGTCCCCAATCGTTCCCAGCTTCACCAGATCCCCATTGAGATCCAAGGCCAGCGCACGATCGGTCGCGTTCTTCGTCTGCTTCAGTAGCAGGGGAAACTGGATCAGGCTCGTCTTGCCCGAGGAGTTCGTGCCGAACACGCCGGTGATGGGCGCGCATTGCAGGTCGGCATGCGCCCATGATTTGAAGTTCGAGAAGGTGAGACGTTTCAGCATGGGCACAGTCTAGGAGAGAACGAGGGCGGGAGCGAGACAGAGGTTTCGGGTTCGCCCCCTCACCCCCACTCGCCCCGCCCGTCCCATGCGACCGTCCGCCGGTACGGCCCCAGATCCACCCGCTCCAGCGCCTTCGCCGCCTCCTCCCGCGCCTCGGCGACGACGGCGTCCGCGTCCACGCGGACCGGGCGGCGGTCGCGCAGCAGGACCTCGCCCTTGGCGATCACCGTCCGCACGTCGGCCGACTGCCCGAAGAAGACGAGGCTCGACGCGAGGTCGGCGATCGGCCCGACGTGCGCCGTGCCGAGGTCCATCAGCACGACGTCCGCGTCCTTGCCCGGCGCCAGCGAGCCCACCCGGTCGGCCAGCGACAGCGCCCGCGCGGCGTCGATCGTCACCATGCGCAAGAGCGTCTCGGGCGGGAGCACGCTCTGGGTGCCCGCCGCCTGCCACTGGTTCCAGGCAGTGCGCGCCATCTCGCGCCAGAGGTCGAGCGAGGTGTAGGGCGCCGCGCCGTCGCTGGTCGCCGCCAC
>JBIJED010000141.1:0-6936 GCA_044343785.1 Azospirillales bacterium
GGCCCGGCAGATCCCGCTTCCTTTGTCGGCTCCGATCGTGCCGGAAACGCCCGTCGCGCCTGTCGGCGAAGATTCTGCCACCTCCACCCCGCAGACGGGCGCAGCCTGAGCCGTGCTGTTTGGGCTCGAAAAGGTTATGGGTGATCTAGGATAGGGAATAGGACGCGCGCGGCTCCCTGCCGCTAGTCTCCCCGCCCGTCCCGATCGACGCCGCATGGAGCCGCCCCCGTGAAGAGCCGGCAGATCGACCCCGACCGCCTGCCCCCCGGCACCTATCTCAACACCGGCGAGGCCGCGTCACGGGGGCTCGCCATCAACCGCTTCTGCTACGACCTGAAAAGCCCCGCGAACCGGGAGCGCTACAAGGCCGATCCGGAAGGCGAGATGGGGCGGTACGGGATCGACCCGGTCGACCGCGACATGATCCGCCGGAAGGACTGGCTGGCGCTCGTCAAGCGCGGGGCCAACGTGTTCGTGCTGCTGCGCCTCTCGCTCATGCACGGCGACAGCCTCACCGCCACCGGCGCCCAGATGCGCGGCGAGACGGTCGAGGAATACCTCGCCTCGCGCAAGATCAAGGCCGGCGCCTCGCTCCGGTCGAAGGAGCCCTGACCCATGGGCCGCATCGTCGGCGGGCTCGGCTCGCCCCACGCCCCGTCCATCGGCGCCCTCATCGACAAGGGTGCGTGGGACGACCCGGACTGGAAGCCGCTGATGGACGGCTACCGGCCCATGCAGGCGTGGCTCGCGAAGACGAAGCCGGACGCGGCGATCCTCGTCTACAACGACCACGTCACCAGCTTCTTCTTCGACCTCTATCCCACCTTCGCCCTCTCGGTCGCGGCCGAGCACCAGATCGCGGACGAGGGGTTCGGGCCGCGGCCCCTGCCCCCCATCCCGGGGAACGCGGAGTTCGCCTGGCACGTCGCCCATTCGCTGGTCGACGACGAGTTCGACATCACCGTCTGCCAGGACATGCCGCTCGACCACGGCGCGCTCACGCCCGCCTCGGCCCTCTGGCCCGACCGGTCGCAGGGCTGGCCCTGCCCGATCCTGCCGCTCGCGGTGAACGTGCTCCAGTTCCCGGTGCCGAGCCCCCGGCGGCTCTACAGGCTGGGCCAGGCGCTGGCGCGGGCGGTGGAGAGCTTCGGCGACGACGGGTTCCGCGTGGTGGTGCTGGGCACCGGCGGCCTGTCCCACCAGCTCCACGGCGAGCGGTTCGGCTACCAGAACCATGCCTGGGACATGGAGTTCCTGGACCTGCTGGAGAGCGATCCCGAGGCGCTCGCGTCGCTGCGTCTGCAGGACTACATCGACCGCGGCGGCGCCGAGGGGTCGGAGGTGATCATGTGGCTCGCCATGCGGGGTGCCTTGCCGGCGAAGGTGCGGCGCCTGCACCGCAACTACCACGCGCCCCTTCACACCGGCTTCGCGCAGGTGCTGTTCGAGGTGCCATGACCACCGTCCTCCTCCTCCCCGGGCTGCTGTGCGATTACTGGACCTGGGAGAATCAGGTCGCCGCACTCGCCCCCCATGCCGGGACGCGCGTCCCCCTCTTCCGCGGCCTCGCCTCGCTGGAGGCGATGGCGGAGCGGGCGATGGAAGGGGCGCCGGACAAGGTCGTCGTCGTCGGCCATTCCATGGGCGCGCGCGTCGCCTTCGAGATCTGGCGGCGATGGCCGGAGCGCGTGCAGGGCCTCGGCCTGCTCGACACCGGCGCCCATCCGCGGCGCGACGGCGAGGAGGGCAAGCGCATGGCGCTGGTCGATATCGCCCGCGCCAAGGGCATGGCGGCGATGGCGGCGGAATGGATCCCGCCCATGGTCCACCCCGACCGTCTCGCCGACCGCACCCTCATCGACCCGATGGTGGCGATGATCTGCCGCTCCACGCCCGACGACTTCGCGGGCCAGCAGCGGGCGTTGCTCGACCGGGCGGACGCCGAACCGCTGCTGCCCGGCATCACCTGCCCCACGCTCGTCGCCTGCGGGCGCCACGACGCCTGGGCGCCCGTCGCCCAGCACGAGGCGATCGCCGCCGCCGTGCCGGGCGCCCGCCTCGCGATCGTCGAGGACGCGGGGCACATGTTGCCCGTCGAGAAGCCCGACGACCTGAACCGCCTCCTCATCGACTGGCTGACCGGCATCCGGAGCGACTGAACATGGCCGAGACCAAGACGGCGCTGGTGGTCAGCGCCCATTCCGCGGATTTCGTCTGGCGCGCCGGCGGCGCCATCGCGCTGCACGCCGAACAGGGCTGGAATGTCCGCATCGTCTGTCTCTCCTTCGGCGAGCGGGGGGAGAGTGCGAAGCTCTGGCGCAAGCCGGGCATGACGCTCGACCGGGTGAAGGCCGGCCGCCGGGCGGAAGCCCAGCGCGCGGCCGGGATCCTGGGCGCGCAGGTCGAGTTCTGGGACCTCGGCGACTATCCGCTCCGGTCCGGCGACGAGACGCTGTTCCGCCTCGCCGACCTCTACCGCGCGATACGCCCGTCCTTCGTTCTCAGCCATTCGCTGAAGGACCCGTACAACTTCGACCACCCGCTCGCCACGCACCTGACCCAGGAGGCGCGGATCATCGCGCAGGCGCACGGCCATCGCCCGGAGGTGCCGGTGATCGGCGCCCCGCCCGTCTATCTGTTCGAGCCGCACCAGCCCGAACAGTGCGAATGGAAGCCCGAGGTCATCCTCGACATCACGCCGGTGTGGGAGACGAAGAGGAAGGCGATCGAGTGCATGGAGGGGCAGGAGCACCTGTGGGAATACTACACCCGCGTGGCGCTCCAGCGCGGGGTGCAGGGGGCCCGCAATTCGGATGTGACGATGACCTACGGGGAGGGCTACATGCGCATCTTCCCCGACGTGACGACGAGCCTCGCATGAGCTTCGTCGTCAACCGCAACGTCCGCCGGCCCGCTGCCGCCGCGCTCGACGCGCTCGCGGGCTACGGTGTCGCGACCGCGCACGAGGCGATGGGGCGGCGGGGTCTTCTCGGTTCCCGCCTGCGTCCGATCTTCCCCGGCGCGTCGATCGCCGGGACGGCCATCACCGTGTCGATCCCGCCCGGCGACAATTCCATGATCCACGTGGCGGTCGAGGTCTGTCGGCCGGGCGACATCCTCGTCGTCGCCCCCACCTCGCCTTGCGAGGACGGGTACTTCGGCGAGCTGCTGGCCACCTCGCTGGCCGTGGGCGGCGTGCGCGGGCTGATCATCGACGCGGGCGTGCGCGACGTCGGCCCGCTGACGGAGATGCGGTTCCCCGTCTGGTCGCGCGCGGTCTTCGCGCAAGGGACCGTCAAGGGCAACCTCGGCTCGGTCAACGTGCCGGTCGTCTGCGCGGGCGCCCTCGTCAATCCCGGCGACGCGATCGTGGCGGACGACGACGGCGTGATGGTGATCCCGCGCGACGCGGTCGGCGCGGTGGTCGCAGCGTCGCAGGCGCGGGTGGCGAGGGAGGCGCAGACGCGGGAGCGGCTTGCCGCCGGCGAACTCGGCCTCGACGTCTACGCGTTTCGGGAGCAGTTCGCGGCCAAGGGGCTCGTCTGGCGCGACGAGGAGGTCTGAGGCGATGCAGACGGCGATCCCCGCCACGCTGATGCGGGGCGGCACGTCCAAGGGGCTCTATGTCCTGAAGGACGACCTGCCGGCCGACACCGCCACCCGCGACCGGGTGCTGCTGGCGGCCATGGGATCGCCCGATGCGCGCCAGATCGACGGGGTCGGCGGGGCGAGCCCCTTGACCAGCAAGGTGGCGGTCGTCTCCCGCTCCATGCGCCCCGACGCCGACGTCGACTATCTCTTCCTCCAGGTGGTGGTCGACGAGGCGCGGGTGGATGCCTCGCAGAACTGCGGGAACATCCTGGCGGGTGTGGGCCCCTTCGCGGTCGAGGCGGGCCTCGTTCCCGCGACCGGCGACGTGACGCCGGTGCGCATCCACATGCTGAACACCGCAAGCCTCGCCGTCGCCCGGGTCGTCACCCGCGGGGGCCGGGTGGTGTGGGACGGCGAGGCGCGGATCGACGGGGTGCCGGGCACCGCCGCCCCCGTCGTCATCGACTTCCTCGACGTGGCGGGATCGAGCTGCGGGGCGCTGCTGCCGACCGGCAACCCGGTGGACCGGATCGCCGGCGTCGAGGTGACGATGATCGACAACGGCATGCCCGTCGTCCTCATCCGTGCCGCCGACCTGGGCAAGACCGGGGCCGAGAGCCCGGCGGAGCTGGAGGGCGACGCCGCGCTGAAGGCCCGGGTGGAGGAAATCCGCCTCCTGTGCGGGGAGCGGATGACCCTCGGCGACGTGGGCAAGAAGACGGTGCCGAAGATGTCGCTGATCGCCCCGCCGCGGGCGGGTGGGGCGCTCTCGACCCGTACCTTCATCCCGCATCGGGTGCACGAGGCGATCGGCGTGTTCGGCGCGGTCAGCGTGGCGACCGCCTGCGTCATCCCGGGCACGGTCGCCTTCGAGATGGCGGGCGGGTCGGCGGCGACGGGTGCCCGCCGGCTCGACGTGGAGCATCCGACCGGCTTCTTCACGGTCGAGATGGCGGTGGAGGCGGCGGGGGGCACGGTGCGGGTCGCCCGCTCGGCGCTGCTGCGAACGGCGCGCCGCCTCATGCGCGGGGAGGTCGAGGTGCCGGCGGCGGTCTGGGACGGGCGGCGATGAGGCGGATCGCGCTGATCGGCCATCGCGACGGCCGGGCCGCGGGGTGCCTTCGTCGTCGACATGAACCCGGTCGCTCCGGCCACCAAGGTCGCGGCGGCGGAACGGGTGGAGGCGGCGGGTGGCCGCTCCGTGGCGGCCGACATCGGAGCGCGCTCGACCGGGCAAAGGTTGAACCGGGCGACCTCGCCGCGATCCTCGCGATGCAGCGCGACGGGCGGGGGCGGCGCGACGGGCGGCGACCCACGCCCGCGCGGGCGTCAGATCGCCGCGTCGTCCAGATCGTCGCCGACCGGATGATCGGCGAGGTCATGGATGATGAAGTGCAGGAATGCGACGAACATCGAATCGATGTCGTCGTTGGCGACGGCCCGCGCCGGAAGCGCGTCGGCCGGCCGGATGCGCAGGATCTCCTGACCCTCTGTCTGCGACCACGCACCGGGCACGGGGTCCTGTTCGGCACCTTCGTCCATGCGATCCTCGCATAAGGAGGTCAGGGGCGTTTGTCCACCGGCAAGGCGACCCGAAGGGCGCGTGGTCCGGCTGCGCCGTGCGGAGGGATCCAATCGGACGGACCACCCGCCTCGGATCGCGCACGATGCCTTGACGGCGGACCTCCGGCGCCCGCGCGACGTGCTGGCGGAACTCGACACGACGATCGCGGTCGAGCCGACGACCGAGGCGGGGATGGCCGCCTGCATCGACGCCAACGCCCGCTTCCACGACCTGCTCGTGCGGCTGGCCGACAGCCCGGCGCTGTCGCGGCAGGTGGAGCGTGCGCTGGCCCTGCCCTTCGCCTCGCCCAGCGCCTTCGTCAAGGCGCAGGTGTCGAGCCCGGAGAGCCGCTTCATGCTGACCGTGGCGCAGGACCAGCACCGCTGCGTCGTCGACGCGATCGAGCGTCGGGAGGGGGCGCGGGCCGAGGCGATCATGCGCGAGCACGCCCGCATCGCGAACCGCAACCTCGCCGTGGCCCTGCGGTCGCGTGCGATCCTCGACCTCGTGCCCGGCGGACCGCTGATCCGCGGGCGGGGCTGACAGACCGACGAATTCCGGAGGAAACCAGGGAATGACGATGCACCCCGCCCCCTTCCGCGCCGACCAGGTCGGCAGCCTGCTGCGCTCGGCCCCGCTGAAGGCGGCGCGCGAGAAGCGGGCGATGGACGAGATCACGGCGGCCGAGCTGAAGGCCGTGGAGGACGCCGAGATCGTGAAGATCGTCCGCCGCCAGGAGGCGCTGGGCCTCGAGGCGGTGACCGACGGCGAGTTCCGCCGGTCGTGGTGGCACTTCGACTTTCTTGAGAACCTCGACGGTGTCGAGGGCTTCGTCGCCGACACGGGCCTCCAGTTCAAGGGCGTCACGACCGCCTCGAAGGGCGTGCGCGTGGTCGGAAAGCTCGGCTTCTCGACGCATCCGATGCTGGAGCACTTCGCCTTCCTCAAGGCGAACACGGCGCGCGTGCCGAAGATGACGATCCCCTCGCCCTCCATGCTGCACTATCGCGGCGGGCGCAAGCTGATCGACGCGACGGTCTATCCGGAGATGGAGGGCTTCTACCGCGACCTCGGCCTCGCCTACCGCTCGGCCGTGGGGGCCTTCGCCGACATCGGCTGCGGCTATCTCCAGCTCGACGACGTCAGCTTCGCCTATCTGTGCGATCCCGAGCAGCGCAAGATGCTGGCCGACCGCGGCGACGACCCGGCCAGGCAGCCGCACATCTACGCCGACATGATCAACGCCGCGGTGCGCGGGCGGCCGGCGGACATGGTCATCACCATGCACCTGTGCCGCGGCAACTTCCGCTCGACCTTCATCGCGTCGGGCGGGTACGAGCCGATCGCCGACGTGCTCTTCAACGCGATCGACGTCGACGGCTACTTCATGGAGTGGGACACCGACCGCGCCGGCGGGTTCGAGCCGCTGCGCTTCCTGCCCAAGGGCAAGACGGTCGTCCTCGGCCTCGTCACCTCGAAGACCGGCACGCTGGAGAAGAAGGACGACATCAAGCGCCGGATCGAGGAGGCGGCGAAGTACGCGCCGCTCGACCAGCTCTGCCTCTCGCCCCAGTGCGGCTTCGCCTCCACCGAGGAGGGCAACGTGCTGGCCGAGGACGAGCAGTGGCGCAAGCTGGAGCTGATCGTCGAGACATCGCGCGAGGTGTGGGGCTGAGGGTATTCCCTACCCCGGCAGCCGCCCGAGGAACCGCACCAGCCGCCGGACGCCGGGGCCGAACAGGCGGGGCGTGAAGAACGACCCCGCCGCCCGCTTGCCCGCC
>JBIJED010000515.1:0-3009 GCA_044343785.1 Azospirillales bacterium
GGGGCGACGCCACCCTCGAACTCACCGTGCGGCGCGACCAGCTCGACGACGTGCTGAAGTCGCTCGTGGTGCTCGACGGCGCGGGCACGGTCGCGGGCGTGACGCTGCCGGGCGAGACCTCGGCCCGCGACGCGCTCGCCGGCCTTCCCTTCGGTCCCGACGCGCTGGAGGGACCGGGCGCGCTGCTCGCCGCACTCCGGGGGGCGGAGGTGCGCCTGCCGGGGCCGCGGACGGTCGTCGGCCGCATCCTGTCGGTGGAGCGGGACGAGCGCGGGCGCCATCGCGTCACCGTCGCCACGCCCGCCGGGCTCGACGGCTTCGTGCTGGAGGAGGCGCCCGGTCTCGCCTTCGCCGATCCCGGCCTCGGCGAGCGGATCGACCGGGCCCTCGCCCGCCTGTCCCAGGACGGCGACGGGCAGGTCCGGCGGCTCGCCGTGGCGTTGCGCGGCGGCGGGAGCCGCACCGTCCGGCTGGGTTATCTGGTGGAGGCGCCGGTCTGGAAGGCGAGCTGGCGCCTCACCCTCGGCCCGGACGGCCGCGGCCGGCTCCAGGGCTGGGCCGTCGTCGAGAACACGACGGGCGCCGACTGGCGCGGCGTCGATCTGGCACTCGTCTCGGGCGATCCGGTGGCGCTGCGGCAGGCGCTGGCGACGCCGCTCCACGTCGACCGGCCGGAGGTGCCGGTGGACGTCGGCGGCCGTCTCGTCCCGCGGCCCGACGGGGGTCCCTCGGGTCCGGTCGCGGCGATGGCCGCCCCGGGGCCGGCGCCGGCCCCGGCGCCGACCGCACCGGTTCGAGCCGAGGCACGCATGCGCGCGGCCGGCGTTGCGGCAGAGGATCCCCCGCCCCCGGCCGCCCTGCCCGCCACCCTGCCCACCGCAGCGACCGAGGCCGCGGTCGCGCAGGTCGTCTTCCGCCCCGCGGGGCCGATCGAGGTGCCCGCCGGCCGCGCGGCCCTCGTCCCGCTCCTCGACCGCGAGGTGTCGGCCGAGCGCGTCGCGCTGTGGCAGCGCGACGTCGACGCCCGGCACCCGCTCGCGGCGATCCGCCTGCGCCCCGGCGGCACCGGGACGCTGCCGCCGGGCGTGGTCACCGTCTACGCCCCCGGGACGGGGGGCCTCGCGCACGCGGGCGACGCCCGGATGGCGGCGATCCCGGCCGGCGAGACCCGGATGCTCGCCGTGGCCCTCGACCGCGAAGTGACCGTCGACCGGCAGGAGACGCCGGGCCGGGCCGTGAGCCTCGCCGCCGTCTCCGGCGGGGTGCTTCGCCTCACCGTCACCGACCGGCGCGAGACCGTCTACACCGTGCGCAGCGCGTCGGGCGAGGCGCGGTCGATCGTCCTCGAACATCCGCGCCAGCCCGGCTGGATGCCCGTCGTCGAGGGCGGGGCGGAGGCGTCGGGCGACGTCTGGCGGATCACGCGGCCCGTGCCGGCCGGCGGCACCGTCGCCGTCCGGGTGACCGACGAGCGGCCCCGGACGGAGACGATCGACGCCGGCCGGCTCGACGCCGACCGCCTTCGGGCGGTCGCCACGGGCGGCGGCCTTCCCGCCCCGCTCGCGGCGGCGCTGGCGGGGATCGCCGACCTCCAGGCGGCGGTGGCCGCGCGGGAGGCGGAGATCGCCGCCCTCAGCGAGGAGGCCGGCCGGATCGCCGCCGACCAGACGCGCATCCGCGAGAACCTCGCCGCGGTTCCCGCCGACGGCGACCTCGCCCGGCGCTACGTGGCGTCGCTGGGCGCGCAGGAGGACCGGATGGACGCCATCCGCGGGCGGCTGGCCGCCGCCGTGCGGGACCTGCGGGCATGAAGCCCTTCGACCCCGACAGGCTGCTGGCCGCGCAGGGCGGGCGCTGCTTCCACTGCGGCCAGCCGGCGGGCCGGGGCGCCACGGTCGACCACCTGATCCCCAAGGCCTACGGTGGGATCGACGACGTCGCGAACTGCGTCATCGCCCATCGCCGCTGCAACCAGCTGAAGGGGGACCGCCTGCCCACGGTCGACGAGATCGAGCGGCTGGTGGCCGGGCGCGGGCGCACGCGGCTCCCGGTCTGGCCGCCCCTGCTGGCGCTGCTCGACGCCGAACCGGGGCAGGAATGGATCGCGGTGGCGGTCGCGATCCGCGACCGGGGCGGCCGCCCGGCCTGAGGCGTGGCCCCCGGCATCCGCATGGTCGGGTTGCCAACCGGGCCCGTCCGTGCCTTCCTTCGCGACCCCTCACCCCGCGAACGACGGAGCTTCGCACCGTGCGCTACGTCCACACCATGGTCCGCGTGACCGACCTCGACGCCTCGCTCGAATTCTACGTCGACAAGCTGGGCCTCGTCGAAACGCGGCGGACGGAGAACGAGAAGGGCCGCTACACCCTCGTCTTCCTCGCCGCACCTGAGGACAGGGCGGCGGCGCAGGAGAAGCGGGCGCCGGAGCTGGAGCTGACCTACAACTGGGATCCGGAGGCGTACGGGATCGGTCGCGCGTTCGGGCACCTCGCCTACCGTACCGACGACATCTACGCGCTCTGCCGCAGGCTGATGGACGCGGGCGTCACCATCAACCGCCCGCCGCGGGACGGGCGGATGGCGTTCGTCCGCTCGCCAGACGGCATCTCGATCGAGCTCCTTCAGGAAGGCGACGCGCTCCCGCCGGCGGAGCCGTGGTCGTCCATGCCCAACACCGGAAGCTGGTGAGGCGGCGATGAAGGCACGGGTGACCTGGGCCGGCGACATGATGTTCGTCGGCGAGGGCGGCAGCGGGCACGCGATCGTCATGGACGGCGCGCCCGAGGCCGGCGGCCGCAACATGGGCCTGCGGCCGATGGAGATGCTGCTGGTCGGCATGGGCGGCTGCACGGCGTTCGACGTCGTGCTGATCCTCGAGCGCGGGCGGGAGCCGGTGACCGACTGCGTCGTCGAACTCGAAGCCGAGCGGGCGGAGACCGATCCCAAGGTCTTCACCCGCATCCACGTGAAGTATCTGGTCACCGGCAAGGCGCTCGATCCGCGCAATGT
>JBIJED010000339.1:0-4340 GCA_044343785.1 Azospirillales bacterium
GTCGAGCGCGCGGTGCAGCTCTCGGCCGAGAAGTACTGCTCGGCCTCGATCATGATGGGCCAGACGGCCACCATCACCCACGAGGTCGAGGTGCAGGAGGCCTGAGGGGCCGGGGAGGACCGGCCGGATCGGCCGGTCCTCCCGCCGGGCGGCCCGCTAATGTTTCGGCGCCGCCCGAACCTCGCGCACCGCCTGCTCCAGGTTCGGCCAGGGCCCCTTGTCGGAGAACTGCGCCCGGACGAAGCGGGTGATGTTCACGAGGTCCTGGTCCGACATCCACGCCGACGCCGGCATAGAGAAGTCGCGCGCGCCCTTGGGCGGGCGGATGCCGTGCAGGACGATCTGGATCACGTTGCGCGGATCGGGCCCGTTCACGGTCGAGGTGAGCGCCAGCGGCGTCGCCTTCTCGCCCTTGCGGTGGCAGTTGATGCAGGAGCGCACGAAGATGTCGCGGCCGGGCTGGAGCGACGCGTCCACCTGGAGGGCGGCGACGGACGCCGCCGTCAGCTGCCGCTCCTCGGCCGCCGCCGCCACCGCCTCGCGGTTGGCCCGCCGCCCGGACTGGAAGGAGGCGATGTAGGCGGCGATCGCCTCCACGTCCTCCTCCGCCTGGTTCTCCATCATGTTGACCACGGGCGTCATCGGCCCGGCGGCGATGCCGTGGCTGCCGTGGCGACCGTCGAACAGATAGTCGAGCAGCGCCTCGGCCGTCCACGGCAGCGGCGCCGGCGAGGAGCCGTCGAGCGCCGTCCCGTGCCAGCCCTCGACGTCGCCGCCCGCGAACTTGCGGCTGTCGTCGAGCCCGCCCAGCGCGTTGCGTGGCGTGTGGCAGGAGCCGCAGTGGGCCAGCCCCTCGGCCAGATAGGCGCCGCGGTTCCACGTCTCGTCCTTCGACGGATCGGGCACGAACCGCCCCGGCTTGAAGAAGAGCAGGTTCCAGCCGGCCAGCGTGATCCGCTGGTCGAAGGGGAAGGACAGTTCGTTCCGGGGGGCCGCGTAGCCCACCGCGCGCTGGCGCATCAGATAGGCGTAGATGGCCCGCACGTCCTCCTCGGTGACGCGGGTGAAATGGTCGTAGGGGAAGACCGGATAGAGGTGGCGCCCCTCCCGGTCGATCCCCTCGTGCATCGCCCGGCGGAACGCCTCCTCCGACCAGCGGCCGATCCCCGTCTCCGGGTCCGGCGTGATGTTGGTCGAATGGATCGTGCCGAACGGCGTCGGCAGCGGCAGGCCCCCCGCGAAGGGCTGGCCGCCAGGCCGGGTGTGGCAGACCTCGCAATAGCCCAGCGCCGTCAGCGTTTCGCCCCGCTCGACCAGCGCGGCGTCGAACCGCCGCGGGTCCGGCGGCGCGGCGAGCGCCTCGATGACGGGATGGCGCGTGGCCCAGGCGTAGACCCCGCCCGCGGTCGCGATCAGCAGGGCGGCGATGACGAGAAGTGCGCGTCGCATGTCTGGTCCGGATGTTCCGTTGGCCAGGAGTGTGTCGGGTCGTTCATCCGCCGCCGCGGTCGCCCGCGGACGGCATGCAAATCGTGCGGAAAGTCCCCTCCGGCGGCAAGCCCGTCCGGACGGATGGGTCCCATGCTCACCGCCGCACCGCCGGCGTCTCGACGGGCAGGCCGCGCCCGCGCCACGCGACGTAGAGCTCGAGAGCCAGGTATTCCGGGGATCCCGCGGCGCGCGGCTCGGCGCGCAGCGACGTCTCGCACCATTCGAACATCCGGTGGCGCGACGCCATCGTACGCCACATCAGCCGGTAGAATGGCATACCGTTCACCTGCCCCTGGCTGATCGTGTCGCCGCGCAGGCGCCGCCCGGCCAGATCGTCGTGGCACTGGGCGCAGGACAGGTTCAGCTGGCCCCGGCGTCGGAACCAGTCCTCGCGCCCGGCCTCGAAGAAGGGCCGGGCGGGTCCGTCGACCTCCACCGCCATCGGCATCCCGCGCGACTGGAAGCCGAGGAAGGCCGTGAGCGCCAGCATCGCCTGCGACCCGCGCGGGAGTTCGGGGGCGCCCATGTGCTCCCTGCGCATGGCGTTGACCCGTCCCGGCAGATCGACGAGGCCGCCCGTCGCGGGGTCGAAGACGGGATGGCGGGCGGCGACGCCGCGCATGTCGGCCTCCGCATGGCAGAAGGCGCAGGCCTGCCCGGCCGCCCCCTCCACCCGGTTCCAGAGCGCCCGCCCCTCCTCCACCGCGAACAGGCCGGGGTTGAGGAAGTCGTCGTCCTGCAGCGCGCGGGTGTCGGGCGCCAGGAAGTCGGCGCCCGAGCGCGGGCGGTCGACCTGGGCGGCGACCGGCAGGGCCGCGAGGGCCGCGGCGGCGGCGAGACGGAGGGCCGCCCTCATTCGTCGGTCAGCGTGGCGAGGAAGGCGACCACGTCCTCCACCTCCTGCGCGGTATAGATCGTCCGCCCGCGGAACGCCGCACCGACGCGGTCCAGCCCCTCGGTGCGGAAATAGGCGGGCATGACCGTCGCCGGGTTGGTGGCCGTGGGATCGACGATGCGCTGGCGGATCTCCCCGATGCTCAGTCGCGCGCCGACGCCGGCCAGCGGCGGGCCGACGTCGCCGTGGTCCGGCTCCTCCGGGATCGGCATGGCGTGACAGATGAGGCAGGTGGCCTTGGACAGGTCCCGCACCACCGCCCGCCCGCGCGCCGGATCGCCGGGCCGGTCGGTGAGCGGCCGGTCCATCGACGGGCCGGCGGCCGCGGCGGTTCCGGCGAGGAGGAGGAGGGCCGCGACGACCGTGAGCAGCCTCATCCCCACGTCTCCGCGACGATGGCGGCGTACCAGCCGCGGGCGTGGTCGGCCTCCGTGCGGCGGACGTCGTCCGTGGCGTCGAGGGGGCTCGTGCCGCCGGCGCCGGGGACCGCGACGATGCTGCCGTCCGCCCCCTGGCGGTAGACGTCGGCGACGGTGATGCCCCGGTCCGGGGCCACGAGGCTGTAGCAGACGTTCATCAGGGCCGGCGGCCCCGGCGCCTCGCCGGCCAGCAGCGCCGCGACCGCGTGGGCGCACACCACGGCCTGGGCGGTGGCGGCGAAGGCCGACTTGGGCATGGCCCCGGCGATGGCGGCGTCGCCCAGCACGTGGATGCCCGGCACGACCGCGCTCTCGAAGCTCCGGGCGTCGACCCGGCACCAGTCGCCACCGTCCGTCAGCCCGGCGAGATCGACGAGGCGCCCCGCCCGCTGCGGCGGGATCACGTTGGCGACGTCGGCCCGCACAGTCGCGAAGTCCGTCACGACGGTGCGCGTCGCGGGGTCGACCCGGACGAGCTGGCCCGCATCCGAGAAGGACACCCATTCGAGGTGATCGGGGTAGAGGCGCTTCCATTCCGCCAGGAACAGCGGCTGCTTGGAGAACTGGTCCTTCGCGTCCAGCACGATCAGCTTGGAGCGCGGCCGGTGGGTCTTGAGCCAGTGGGCGATCAGGCTCGCCCGCTCGTAGGGGCCGGGCGGGCAGCGGTAGGGGTTGGGGGGGACCGTCATCACCACCGTGCCCCCGTCCGCCATCGCGTCCAGCTGGCGGCGCAGGAGGAGCGTCTGCGGCCCGGCCTTCCAGGCGTGGGGCATGGCCTCGGCCGCCGCCTCGCCCCAGCCCTCGATCGCGGTCCACTTCAGATCGACGCCCGGCGCCAGCACCAGCCGGTCCCAGGCGATATCCGCCCCGCCGGCGAGGCGCACGCGCCGGGCGGTGGCATCGATGCCGACGACGCGGTCGCGCACCGTCTCCACACCGTCGCGCCCGAGGCCGGCGAGGCCGTGGGTGATGGCGCCGATGCCGTCGAGGCCGGCGATCACGCCGTTGCTGAAGGGACAGGTGACGATGCGGACCTGGGGTTCGACCAGCGTCACCGCGACGTCGGGGGCGATGCGGCGCAGGCGCCTCGCGACGGTGGCCCCGGCGAAGCCGCCGCCCACCACGACGACGCGGCCGGTCGCCCGGGCGAGCGCGGGACGGACGAGCGCGACCGCGGCCGCACCGGCGGCCAGCGCGAGCAGGTCGCGCCGGCGCGGCGTCACCGCCCCCGCCCCAGATGGGCGGCGAGCCCCTCGATCTCGGCCTCGGTGAAGCCCTTGGCGAGCCGGTTCATGATCGTGGCCGGAAGCCGGTCCTGCCGGAAGGCGAGCATGGACGCACGGATCGCGTCGGCGCCCAGCCCCTCCAGCGGCGGGACCGACCCGGCGCCGCGGAGGTCCGGCCCATGGCAGGTGCCGCAGGAGGCGGCGAGCAGCGCCGGGGCGACGCCCGGCGACTGGGCGGCGGCGGGAAACGGAAGGAGGAGAATGGAGAGGAGAAGGAGGAGCGGAGCCTTTGCGGTCGGGAACCCGGGC
>JBIJED010000199.1:0-5703 GCA_044343785.1 Azospirillales bacterium
TGAGGGGGTCGCGCCGTCCCGGACCTCGCCGGAAGGGCGCCCCCTCGAACGACCGACGGCCGGAGCCCGAAGGCCCCGGCCGCCGTGCGCCGGGATCAGGCCCAGCGCAGGTCGTGCTTGAGGATCGGCGTCGAACGGATCCGCTTGCCGGTGGCGAAGAAGATCGCGTTGGCGAGCGCCGGCGGCATCGGCGGACCCGCCGTCTCGCCGAAGCCGCCCCACCAATCCGTCTCCGAATTGGCGATGACGCTTTCGACGACCGGCATCTCCGGAAGCCGCAGCAGCTTGTACTTGTCGAAGTTCACGTTGTGGATCCGGCCCTCCTTGAAGTCGAGACCGCCGTGCAGGCAGTGGCTCAGCTCCCAGGCCACGCAGCTGCGCACCTGCTCGTGCGCCGCCCGCGGGTTGATGACCCAGCCGGAGTTGCTGACGACGAGGATCTTCTCGATGCTGAGGTTGCCGCGCCGCGACACCTCGACCGTGGCGCAGACGCCGACCGTGGCGCCATGGCTCTCCACCACCGCGACGCCCATGCCGGTGCCCCGCGGATTCTTCGTGGTGAAGCCCGAGACCTCCTTCATCTTGAGCAGCACGCGCTGCCAGCGCTCGTTGCCCTCGGTCATCTTGATCCGCCACTCCAGCGGATCCCACCCGCCGGCGAGCGCCAGCTCGTCGACGTACTGCTCGATCAGGAAGCCGTTGTTGTTGTTGCCCGGCGCCCGGTTCGGCCCGACCGGCAGGTTCGACTGCACGACGTGCCGCTCGTAGCGGAAGTTCGGGATGTTGTACGGCATGTTGGCGATGCCGCGGTCGGCGTAGGCGGGCACCACCGGCTCGGCGACCGCCCGGGCGATCATCGCCGTGGGCAGCTTGTCGGGGCCCAGGACCGCCTCGAACCGCGCCCACACCGGCGGACGGGTCCGCGACTGGGTCGTGTCCTCCTCGCGCGACCAGAGCAGCTTGACCGGCCGCCCGACCTGCCTGGAGATCTCGACCGCCTGCCGGGTGATGTCGACCGCGTTGCCGTTGCCGAAGGCACCGCCCTGGAAGGTGCCGTGGACGAACACCTGCCTGGGATCGCGCCCCGCCTGGTCGGCCGCCAGCAGCAGCGTGGCGGAGACGTTCTGGGTGAAGCTCCAGACGTCGATGCGGTCCGCCTTCACGTCGGCGACGCAGGCCGGCGGGCTCATCGGCGCGTGCGTCTCGTAGGGGCGCGAATACTCCCCGCGGACCACCTTGTCGCCGGCCGACGCGAGGATCGGGCGCGGATCGCCCCGCACCTCCTCGGCGTGACGGCCCTCCTTGCCCATCAGGTCCTTCGCCTCGGTGTCCATCCCGGCGTAGCTGAACGTCACGCCCGGGCCGAGGTCCCATTCGATGGGCAGCAGGTCGAGCGCCACCTTGGCCCGGTAGTAGCTGTCGGCCACCACCGCCACCGCGCTCCGCATGTCGGAGTTGGCCGGCCTGTCCTTCGTCTGCTTCAGCTCGACCACGGCGATCACGCCCGGCCGGTCCTTGATCGCGGCGGCGTCGAACGACTTCACCTTGCCGCCCGGCACCGGCGACGCCTTGACCGCGGCGTAGACCATGCCGGGAACGCGAACGTCGACCGGATAGATGGCGCTTCCGTCGACCTTCGGGCCGACGTCCATGCGGGGCACGTCCTTGCCCAGCAACCACCAGTCCCCGTACTTCTTGATCTTCGGTTCCTCGGCCAGCGTCACCTGGGCCGCGGCGGTCGCGAACTCGCCGTAGGTGCCGCGGTTGGTGCCGGCCGTGAGCACGCCCTGCTCCGCCTTCACCTGCGCGCGGTCCACGCCCCACTTCCTGGCGGCCGCCTCGCGCAGCCGCTCGCGCGCCGAAGCACCGGCCTGCATGATGTGCGGGTGGCGGTTGCGGACCAGGTTCGACCCGCCGGTCGACATGTCCTTGTACTCGCCGCCGCGGGTCACGTGGCGGTTGGCGTCCGCCAGCACGGCGCGGACGTTGTCCCAGGGAACGTGCAGTTCCTCTGCGACCATCTGGGCGACGGACGTCATGGCGCCCTGCCCCATCTCGGTGTGCGGGACGCGCACGGTGACGATGCCCTGCGGGTCGATCGTCAGCCACGCGTTGATCTCGGTCGCCCCGTTCGCGTCCTTCCAGAGCTCGCCGTTCACCCCCGCCGCGGCCTCGGCCGCCCGCGGAAGGTTGAAGCCGAGCACCATGCCGCCGCCGACCGCCACCGCGGTGGTGATGAAGGCGCGGCGCGAAAGCTGCATCTGCGTCATCGCCCCCTCCTCACGACTGGCCGATCTTCACCGCGGCGTGGACCGCCTCGCGGATCTGGGTGTAGGTGCCGCAACGACAGAGATTGTCCGCCATCGCCTCGTCGATCTGCCGGTCGGACGGGTTCGGCGTGCGGGCGAGCAGCGCCGAGGCGGCCATGATCTGGCCGGACTGGCAAAAGCCGCACTGCGGGACCGTATGCTCGATCCAGGCCTTCTGGACCGGATGGCTGCGGTCGTTGGACAGGCCCTCGATCGTCGTGATCTTGCGACCGACGACGCTGGCGGCGTTGATGTTGCACGCCTTGGCCGCCTGGCCGTCGACGTGCACGGTGCAGGCGCCGCACTGGGCGATGCCGCAGCCGTACTTGGTGCCCGTCAGCCCGATCGTGTCGCGCAGGACCCAGAGAAGCGGCGTCTCGGGCTCCACGTCGACGTCGTGGGTGCGTCCGTTCACCGTGAGCGTGAACTTCATGGGGTGTCCTCCCGAAATGGACCCGTGCCGCCGCTGTGTTTCTTGTTCGGCGGATCGCGCGACCGTTCGACGCGGGCGCACGCAGCGTCGAGGATACCCCTTCGCCGGGCGTTGCCAAGACGTAAATCGTATACGATGGAGGCTCGGCGAACGTTCCGCGACGGGTCAGCCGACGGTGATCGTGGCGCTGTTCACGAACGTGAGGTCGTGCGTGTCGTACCAGTCGAAACCAAAGGTTCCGCTGGCCTCGGCCCGGGCGAAGAACTGGAAGTAGGGATTGGTCGCGACCGCCGGGTAGAGGCGCGCCCGGAACACCTCGACGCCATCCTTGGTGCATGCGAAACGCGACACGATCCGCTGGCGCACCCATTCCTCGAACGGATCGAGGCGCAGGCCCGTCTCCATCGGGTGGGAGATCAGCGCGCGGATCGCCACCACCTCCCCCGGCGCCGCGTGTGCCGGCACGCTCACCCGCGTCTGCGGGCGGAAGGCGGCGACGTCCGCGTTGGTGCCGGTGCCGATCTGGGCGCAGGCGCCGAAGCTGACCGAGACCTCCCGGTCCGCGCGGAGGTGCCGGCCGTCGCTCATCTGGACGACGGCGGTCACCGTCTGGGTCCGCTCGAGCCGGATGCGGGTGGAGAACTCGCCGCGCCCGCTGGCCGGCGTCATCCAGGCGGACAGGACGTGCGGCGTCGGGTTGCCGTGGGCCACGACGTGGACGACGCGGGGATGGTCGGCCGCGGTCATCGCCGCGTCGACCCGCACCGTGAGCGGCACCGAGCCTCCCGCCTCCGCGTGCTGCGGCAGGTCGATCGCCAGCCCGTCCCGCCGGAAGGTCACCGGCCCGAGGAAGGCGCGGATCGCATCCTCCGCATCGCGCCACAGGGGATCGAGACCGCGCAGGTCGGTGACCTGCGCCCCCGCCGGCGCCGCGAGACCGCCCAGCCCGGCGACGACGCCGGCCAGCAGTCCCCGGCGCGAGAGATGGGTCCGACCTGCCATGACGCGGTGTCCTCGCGCGACGGAGCCGACGCCGGGATCCCCGCACCGGCGTCCGGGCGGAGGGTAAGCACCGCGGCGCGGGGGAACAAGGCCGGCGTCTGGGCGGGCCGCCCGGAACCGTCGCCGGACGGCGGGTCGGAAACGACCGGGTTCAGGCGACCGCCGGCGCCCCCGCGTCCCGCGTCCGCGGCAGGGCGAGGGTGACGAGCCAGCAGGCGAGGAGCATCGCGAACGCCCCCCACAGGCAGGCGGCGAGCCCAGCCCACTGGTAGAGGAGGCCCGACAGCAGCGTGCCGGCGAACCGCCCGGCCGCGTTGGCGGCGTAGTAGAAGCCCACGTCCTCGGCCGCCGTCTCCGACCCCGCGTAGGCGAGGATGAGGTAGGAGTGGACGGACGAGTTGACCGCGAAGGCGACGCCGAACAGCGCGAGGCCCGCGACCACCACGAGGTCGGCCGCCGCGACGTCGAGCATGAGCGCGCCTGCGAGGGCGGCCGGGATCAGGGCGAGGGCGAGGGACCAGCCCCGCGCCGCCGGAACCTCGGCCGCGAGGCCGTCGGCGCTGCGCCGGACCAGCGCCGGGGCCGCCGCCTGCACCACGCCGTAGCCGATGGTCCAGAGGGCGAGGAAGCCGCCCACCATCGTGAAGCTCCAGCCCTCTGCATAGAGGAACACCGGCAGGCCGACCACGAACCACACGTCCCGCGCGCCGAACAGCACCACGCGGGCGGCGGCCAGCCGGTTCACCCCCCGGTTCTTCGCGAAGAGCTCGCGGGCCGACCGCGACGCCTTCGCCCCGCCCTTCAGCGGCGGGAGCGACAGGAGGACGCCCGCGAGGATGATGGCGAGCACCCCGGCCATCCCCCAGAGCGCGGGACGGAACCCCAGCGTCTCCAGCAGGAGGCCGCCGAGGAAGAAGCCGAGGCCCTTCATCGCGTTCTTGGAGCCGGTGAACCACGCGACCCAGCGGAACAGCCGGCCGGACGCCCCCTCCCCCGCCCCCGCCCCCGCCGCGTCGCCCGCCCCGTCACCGGCCGTCAGCTTGATGGCCGACTTGCTGGCGGTCTTGGTCAGGTCCTTCGCGACCCCGCACACGCCCTGCGCGGCCACCACCCAGGCGACCGACAGCGCCGCCGTCCAGCCGGGGTCGAGGGCGGAGAGCATCAGGAAGCCGAGGATCTGCGTCGCAAGCCCGACGGTCAGCATCCGGGCGATGCCGTGCCGGGCCGCGAGCCAGCCGCCGACGAGGTTCGCGACGATCCCGGCGGCCTCGTAGAGCAGGAACAGGAAGGCGAGTGCCGCGGGGCCGTAGCCGAGCCGGTGGAAGTGCAGCAGCACCAGCATCCGCAGCGCGCCGTCGGTCAGCGTGAAGCCCCAGTAGGCGGCCGTGACGACGGCGTAGCTGGCACCCGGGCCGAGGGCGGGCATCCTCAGATCCCGACCCGCGCCATGTGGACCGCGAGGTCCACCATGCGACAGGCGTAGCCCATCTCGTTGTCGTACCAGGCGTAGATCTTGAGCAGCGTGCCGTCGGTGACCATCGTCGACGGCCCGTCCACGACGGACGAGCGTGTGTCGCGGGCGTAGTCGGCCGAAACCAGCGGCCGCGCCTCGAACCCGAGGATCCCGGCGAGCGGGCCGGCGGCGGACGCGCGGAAGAGGCCGTTCACCTCGTCGGCCGTCGTCGCCCGCGCCATCTCGAACACGCAGTCGGTCAGGCTGGCGTTCAGCACGGGCGCGCGGACGGCGTGGCCGTTCAGCTTGCCCCTCAGTTCGGGATAGATCAGCGCGATGGCCGTGGCGCTGCCGGTCGTCGTCGGCGCGAGCGACAGCATGGCCGAGCGCGCGCGGCGCAGGTCCTTGTGTGGTGCGTCCACCACGACGTTCGTGTTGGTGGGGTCGTGGATGGTCGTGATCTGGCCGTGGCGGATGCCGATCGCCTCGTGCACCACCTTCACCAC
>JBIJED010000128.1:0-7258 GCA_044343785.1 Azospirillales bacterium
GCCCGTCTACGAGAAGCTGGAAAAGCGGATCGCCAAGTCGGGCCGCTCCCACTGGCTGGCCGAGGAGGTGGCGATCCTCACCGATCCCGGCACCTACCGGGTCGACCCCGACCTGGCGTGGCGCCGCTTCCGCCTGCGGTCGTCCGAGAAGCCGCGGTTCCTCGCCGTGCTGAAGGAACTGGCCGCGTGGCGGGAACGGGAGGCCCAGCGCAAGGACCTCCCCCGCAACCGTATCCTTCGCGACGAGGCGGTGCTGGAGATCGCCGCCCACGCGCCGACCACGGTGGACGACCTCGCCCGCACCCGCGGGTTCGGACGCGGCGCGGCGGAAGGCCGGTACGGGCAGGAGATCCTGCAGGCGATCGCCCGCGGGCTGGAGCTTCCGGCCGACGAGGTGCCGCGCCCTGATATGCGGCCGGAGCCGACCGGCGGGACCGGACCGACGGTCGAGCTCCTAAAGGTTCTTCTGAAGCTCGTCTGCGACGAGGCCGAGGTGGCTGCGAAACTCGTCGCGAGCAGCGCCGATCTCGAGGCCATCGCCACCGACGACGAGGCGGACGTTCCGGCGATGCACGGCTGGCGGCGGGAACTGTTCGGCGACCGGGCGATCGGGCTGAAGACCGGGCGGACGGCACTGGCGATCCGCGGGCGCCGGGTCGTCGCCGTCGACCTTCCCTGACGACCCGCTTCAGCGGACGACCGACACCTCGCCCTTGAGGCCGAGCGCTTCGGCCACGGCGTCGACGCGCCGGTCGACGACGTCGCCGGCCAGATCGGCCGCCGGCCCTTCCAGCACCAGACGGAGCCGTCCGTTTCCCACCTCCAGCGGCGCGCTGGCGAGCAGGTCGACGGCGCCGCCGGTGAGCGTGTGGGCGAGGCGCAGCGCCACGCCGAGCGTCCGCGCGCGGCGGCTCGTGGCGTCGTCGACCAGTTCCAGCGCCGGGCGCGTCACCGGATCGTCGATCCGGCCCGTGTAGCGGGCGTAGAGGGCGAGCGCGAGGAAGGCCCGGCCCGCGTGATCGATCCCGGGATAGGGGCTGCGGAGAGCGCGCAGGAAGGCGTGGTCCGCGCGGTAGTCCGGATGGTCCGCCCAGGCGAGGTCGCTCAGGAGACAGGCGGCGTGGCGCAGGCGGGCGGCCGTCGCGTCCTCGCCCGCGAAGAGGGAGGCCGTCCACACGGCGAGGGCGCGCGTCGGCTCGAACCGGCCGATGCGCTTGGCGTGGTCCTCGCACGCCGCGAGCAGGGGGTCGCGCGCCCGCTCGCCCTCGGGAAGCAGTTCGAAGATGTGCCCGTCGCGCAGCCCGTAGGCCGAGAAGACGATACGCGCGGGCCGCGCCCGGCGGATCAGCCGCTCCAGCAGGAGTGCCGCGTGGGGCAGCGTGTCGGCCCGCTTGCGCGGGACGCCGGTCGCCCGTTCCAGCGACGATCGGGACTGGCGGGAGAGAAGCTCGGCGAAGTCCCGCATCGCTGCGGCGTCGACCGAATAATGGTGGATCACGTGCAGAGGATGCCCCGTCTGCTCCATGTGCGCCTTGGCGACCGCCCGCCAGCTTCCGCCGACGGGATAGAAGGTCCGGCCTTCGACGCGCGACAGCGAGGGCAGCGCCTCGAGGTGCCGGTCGACGTGCCGGACGAGCGACGAGCGCCCCTCGTCGAACTCCATCAGCCGCAGCGGTCCGAGCGGCAGCGTCACCTGCGCCCCGACGATCTCGCCCGCGTCCAGCCCGACGATCTCCAGGCTCCCGCCGCCGAGGTCGCCCATCGCGCCGTCCGCGTCGGGAATGCCGGAGAGCACGCCGTGTGCGGAGAGCCGGGCCTCCTCGATCCCTTCGAGGATCCGCACCCGGCAGCCGGTGATGCGCTCGACCTCCGCGACGAAGGCGGCCCCGTCGCTCGCGTCCCGGGCGGCCGCCGTCGCCAGCAGGTCGAGGCGCTCCAGGCCCATGGCGGCGGCGATCCGGCCGAAGCGGGCGAGGTTCTCGATGGCGAGCTTGACGCCGTCCGGGTTGAGCCGACCCGTCCGCTCCAGGCCGCGGCCGAGCCCGCAGAGGATCTTCTCGTTGAAGATCGGCATCGCGGCCCGGCTCGCCCGGTCGTAGACCACGAGACGGATCGAGTTCGAGCCGATGTCGATGACGCCGATGCGTCCCGCGCCCGGCGCCTGACCCGTGGACTGGCTGGTCAAGGTCCGACCCCTAGTCTGCGATCGTCTTCCGCTTCAACACCAGACGGGGCGGATTGGCTGCCTGCCCCGTGGCGCTGCCGCGGCCGGACAGGCTCGGGTTCGTCATGAAGAAGGTGTGGGAGGAGAACGGCTGGCGTCCCGGCCGGACGCGGACGTAGGTCCCGTCGGGCTGAAGCGTCCACGTCTGGGTATCGTCCTTCAGGTTCGCGACCATGATCTGGTCGAGGATCTGGCGGTGGACCGTCTCGTTCTCGATCGGGACGAGCGTCTCGATCCGCCAGGTCAGGTTCCGCTGCATCCAGTCGGCGGAGGAGATGTAGACCCTGGCCTGCCGGCTGGGCAGCCCCTTTCCGTTCCCGAAGGCGCAGATGCGGCTGTGTTCGAGGAAACGGCCGACGATGCTGCGGACCCGGATGTTGTCCGACAGGCCGGGCACCCCCGGCCGCAGCGCGCAGATGCCGCGGATGACGAGGTCGATCTGCACGCCGGCGGCGGACGCGTCGTAGAGGCGGTCGATGATCTCGGGATCGACGAGCTGGTTCATCTTGGCCCAGATCGCCGCGGGCCGCCCGGCCTTCGCGTGCGCGATCTCCCCGTCGATCAGCGCGTTCAGCCGTTCGCGCATGTTCAGAGGCGCGATCGCGAGCTTTTCCAGCGACTTCGGCGTCGCGTAGCCGGTCATGTAGTTGAATACCAGCGAGGCATCGTGGACGAGCGCCGGATCGCAGGTGAAGAAGCTGAAGTCCGTGTAGACCTTCGCCGTGATCGGGTGATAGTTCCCCGTCCCGAAATGGACGTAGCCGCGCAGCCCGTCGGTCTCCCGGCGGATGACCAGCGACACCTTGGCGTGGGTCTTGTAGTCGACGAAGCCGTAGACGACCTGCGCCCCCGCCCGCTCCAGATCCCGCGCCCAGCGGATGTTCGCCTCCTCGTCGAAGCGGGCCTTCAGCTCCACCATCGCCGTGACCGACTTGCCCGCCTCCGCCGCCTCGATCAGGGCGGCGACGATGGGGCTGTCCTTCGACGTGCGGTAGAGCGTCTGCTTGATCGCGACGACCTGCGGGTCGCGCGCGGCCTGCCTGAGGAACTGCACCACCACGTCGAAGCTCTCGAACGGGTGATGGACGACGATGTCCTTCTGCCGGATGGCCGCGAAGCAGTCGCCGCCGAAATCGCGGATCCGCTCGGGGAAGCGGGCGTTGTAGGGCGGGAAGACGAGGTCGGGCCGGTCGCCGACGATCAGCTGCTTGGTGTCGACGAGCCCCAGCAGACCGTCGAACCGGAACACGTCGTCGGGCGCGACCGCGAGCTTGACCCGCAGGAACTCCATCAGGTCGTCGGGCATGGCGCCGTTGACCGAAAGGCGGATGACGGTGCCGCGGCGCCGGCGCTTCAGCGCGCTCTCGAAGGTGCGGACGAGGTCCTCGGCCTCCTCGTCGATCTCCATCTCGCTGTCGCGGATCACGCGGAAGACGCCGTGCCCCTTCAGCTCGAACGGGGGGAACAACCGGTCGAAGTAGCGGACGATCAGCGTCTCGAGCAGCACGAACCGGGCCTCGGAGCCCGGCAGGCGGATGAACCGCTCCAGTTGGGACGGCATCAGGACGAGGGCTTCGAGCGTCTCGCCCCGGACCGGATCGGCCAGCTGCAGCGCGATCCCCAGCCCCTGGTTGGGGATGAAGGGGAACGGGTGCGCCGGGTCGACGGCGATCGGCGTGAGGATCGGGAAGATGTCGTCGAGGAAGCGCGCCTCGAGCCAGTCGCGCTCGGTCTCCGCCACCGCGTCGACGTCGACGACCGACACGCCGACCTCCGCCAGTTCGCGCAGGAGGTCGAGCCACACCCGGTTCTGGTCGCGCATCAGGGTGCCGGCGACCTGATGGATGGCGGCGAGCTGCTGTTCGGCGGTCAGGTTCTCAGGCGACCGCGTCGCCACGCCCGCGGTCACCTGCCCCTTCAGGCCGGCGACACGGACCATGTAGAACTCGTCGAGGTTGCTCGCCGAGATCGACAGGAAGCGCAGACGCTCCAGCGGCGGATGCGTCGGGTTCATCGCCTCTTCGAGGACCCGCTGGTTGAACGCCAGCCAGCTCAGTTCCCGGTTGATGAAGCGATCGGGCGAAGTCCGGTCGATCGTCGGCTCGGACGTGATCTCGGCGACGGTCAAGGCGGTCCTCTGTCTTCGGCGTGGAAACGGACGGACGACGAGCATAGCGTCACAAAGTGACGAGTGCACCCGACCGGTCACGTTACGCGACGGATCGCCCATCATGAAGACGCTGCACCTCCTGCGTCACGCCAAGGCGTCGCGCGACGACCCCTCCTGTGGGGACCACGACCGGCCGCTCGCCGACCGGGGCCGCGCCGACGCGCCGCGGATCGCGGAGCGGATGGCGCGGGCCGGCGTGCGGCCGGACCTCGTCGCCATCTCGTCCGCGCGTCGGGCGCGGGAGACCTGGGATCTCGCGGCACCGGTCCTCGCGACGGGGCGCGTCGTGGTCGTGCCGGGGCTCTATCTCTGCGGAATCATGGATCTGCTCGCCCATGTTCGCGCAATTTCGGAGGAGGCCGGGCAGGTCCTGATCGTCGGCCACAATCCCGATCTGGCGGACCTCGCCCTCCATCTCGCGGGGGACGCCGCCGACCCCGGCGACCTCGCGCGGATGGCCGACAAGTTCCCGACGGGCGCCTGGGCGGACCTGCGCCTGCGGGTGGACCGCTGGGCGGACGCCGGACGGGGCTGCGCCACTCTCGCCCGCCTGCTCTGCCCGCGCGACCTCCCCGGCCGAGGGCCGCTCACATCGTCCCGGGGAACGCGCCGCCGTCCAGAAGGAGGTTCTGGCCGGTGATGTAGCCGGCGTGGACGCTGCACAGGAAGGCGCAGGTCGCGCCGAATTCGTCCGGCGTGCCGGCGCGACCGGCGGGATTGGCCGCCGCGCGCTCGGCGAGCACGTCCTCGGCGGACTTCCCGACCTTCTGGGCGTGGAACGCCGCATTCGAACGCAGCCGGTCGGTCAGGAAGGGGCCGGGCAGGATGTTGTTGATCGTCACCCCGTCCCGGACGGTCCGACGCGACAGGCCGGCGACGAAGCCGGTCAGCCCGGTCCGGGCGCCGTTCGAAAGGCCCAGTTCCGGGATCGGCGCTTTCACCGCCGCGGAGGTGATGTTGACGATCCGCCCCCATTTCCGCGCGATCATGCCGTCGACCGTCGCCCGGATCAGTTCGATCGGCGTCAGCATGTTGGCGTCCAACGCCTTGATCCAGGCCGCCCTGTCCCAGTCGCGGAAGTCGCCCGGCGGCGGTCCGCCGGCGTTGTTGACGAGGATGTCCGGGTCGGGGCAGGCGGCCAGCGCCGCGGCCCGCCCCTCGGGCGTGGTGATGTCGCCCGCCACCGCGACGACGGCGACGCCCGTCGCGGCGCGGATCTCCGCCGCCGTGGCCTCCAGCGCCTCGGCGCCGCGGGCGGTGATGGTGACGGCGACGCCCTCGCGCGCCAGCGCCATCGCACAGGCCTTGCCGAGCCCCTTGGACGCGGCGCAGACGAGGGCGCGGCGGCCCGAGAGTCCGAGATCCATCGGTTTCAGTCCCCTTCGAGTTGACGCATCACGGCCCGTGCGAGGGCCACCGTGACCGGCCGGCGGGCCGCGAGCGATTCCCGGTCGAGCGCCGCGACGACGCGCCGCGCCGCGTCGGCCGAACGCTCCATCCGCGCGACCAGATAAGGCAGCACCCCGTCGGCGACGTCGATACGCCGGTCGGCGCAGAGCTTCGCCAGAAGGGCCGCCAGCAGCGTGTCGCTCGGCCGCGCCATGCCGGCGGACGGCAGCGCGAGGAGGCGGGAGGAGAGATCGGGCAGCGTCACGCCCCAGCGGGCCGCCGGCCGGCGGGCCGAGAGCAGGAGGGACGCGCGCCGCTCGCGCGCGAGATTGTGGAGGTGGAGGAGCGCGCGCTCCCGGTGCGGAAGGCCGGCCACCGCGTCCGCATCCTCCACCGCCACCGCCCAGTCCGATCCGACGATGTCGGGCACCTCCTCGACGGTCAGGGCCGCGCCGCTGACGACGACGGCGTGGCTGCGCGCCCGCCAGACCTGGACGAGGTGGCTCTTGCCACTTCCGGGGGGACCGTGGACGACCAGCGCGGGCACCGGCCAGGCGGGCCAGCGGTCGATCCAGGCGACGGCCTCGGCGTTCGAGGTGTCGACGAGGAAGTCGGCCGCGGCCATGGCCGGGCGGAACGGAAGGTCGAGCGGGATCTGGGTGGCGGCGGACATGGATCAGCCTGCCGGCCCGTCGGCACCGCGACCGCGGAAATAGGCGCTGGCGAGATACTGGCGCAGGGCGAACCGGGTCCCCACCCCGACGACGGCGGCCACCGGCACCGCGACCAGCACGCCGAGGAACCCGAAGAGGTAGCCGCCGGCCAGCAGCGCGAACATCACCCAGACCGGATGCAGCCCGACCGATCCGCCGACGAGGCGCGGGGTGATGAAGTTGCCCTCGATGAACTGCCCGAACAGGAACAGGCCCGCGACCACCGCCACCATCGTCCAGCTGTCGTACTGGGCGATCGCGAGCGAGACGCTGGCGAGGAGGCCGACGGCCGAGCCGACGTACGGGATGATGGACAGCACGCCGACCACGACGCCGATGCTCAGCCCGAAGTCGAGCCCGACGAGCGTGAGGACGATCGCGTAGTAGGCGCCGAGGATCAGGCAGACCGCCGACTGGCCGCGGACGAAGCCGGCCAGCGTCCGGTCCACCTCCCGCACCTCGGCGCGGATGAGGTCCGCATGCCGACGCGGCAGCCAGCCGTCCACCGTGGACACGATGAGATCCCAGTCGCGCAGCAGGTAGAAGGCGACGACCGGCGTGATGACGAGCACCGACACCACGTCGAGGATCGCGAAGCCACGCGACAGGAGCCCGGTCAGGAAGCTTCCGATCCACACGACGACGTCGCCGGCATAGTCCGTCGCCGCCGACCGCAGGCGATCCACGTCCTCGGGCCGGAGCCGGTCGACGAGCCCCAGCAGCGCCGGGACCAGCTCGTCGCGGACGCGCTCGACCAGCATC
>JBIJED010000129.1:0-7244 GCA_044343785.1 Azospirillales bacterium
CCTTGACGATCCGGCGGAGCCCCAACGCCGCGAGGGAGGAGCGCACGAGGCGCAGCGAGGGCTCCGGCTCGAGGAGCAGCGTCTGTACGTCGGAGAAGTCTGGCGTCTGCGGCATGCGGGCGGCGATGCGGTTCACGGACAGTCGCAACGGGCGCGGATCGCCCGGCCCGATGCACGTCCCAATGTGCATCGGGCCAGCGTGTGCTGTCCACCAGACAGTTTTTTCAGGTTGTGGAAATCCTGCGCTCTTCCCGCCTGCGGGGAGCCGGCGCCTGTCAGCGCATGATCGCCTGCGTCGCCGCGTCGGCGTGATGGCGGGCGAAGACGACGCCGCTGCGCCTGTAGATGCGGTTCGCCTCGTTCAGCGCGTCGGTCGTCGTGGCGGCACCGCCGTCCGCGGCGATGGCCTCGGCGATCTCGCGCAGGCGGCGGGTGGAACTGCGCGGCGGCGGCAGGTTCTTGGCGGTGTAGGCGTCGATGATCCGGCACATGCTCGCGATCTCCTCGCCGAACTGGCGCGCCGGGCTCGGCGGCGGCGGCGCCGGGGGCGCCGCGCTCGCCGCCGTCTCCGTCGGTGCGTGCCATCCGGGCGGCGGCAGCGCGGTGATCACCATCGCCTTGCCGTCGGTGTTCAGATGGACGAGGTACGGCGTGTCGATCGGCGCCAGTATCTGCTCCGGCGTGACGCACGCCGCCGCCGCATAGGCCGCGACCACGTCGTCGAACCGTTCCGGCCGGTAAGCGAGGTCGAGGCGCATCAGGTCGGCGATCTGCGCCCCCTGGGGCGGGGTCAGGACGTGGCGGCGCGCGAGATAGGTCTCGTCCAGGAAGTATCGCCCGTCCGAGAGGCGGAAGAGGGTGCAGACACCCGCGGTCCAACGCTCGGTGCAGGTCGGTTCGCCGGTCCCGGACATGGGGTGCGCCTCTGATCCACTCGATCGGGAACGAAGATGTGAGCCGTTCGGACCGGAAGCGCAACGACCGCGGACGTTCAGCCGGTCGGCGGATCGAGGGGATGGCCGCGCCGACGGATGGCGTCGACGACCGAGACGACCGCGGACTCCAGCCCGTCGATCAGCGGGGCGGCCGCCGCGGCGTCGGCGTGCTGCACCCGGTCGGCCAGATCCGCCACGTCGCCGAGGCCGAGGACGGCGGCCGCCCCCTTGAGGCTGTGCGCCGCGCGGGACATGGGCTCCGTGCGCCCGGCCGCGGCGTTCTCGCGTGCGGTCGCGAGGTCACGGGCAGCGGTCTTCGCGAAGACCCGGAGCAGGCGCGGCGCCGTCGGGCCGAAGGTCTCCTCGATCGCGGCGACCGCCGCATCGACGCGTCGTCCGTCGTCCGTCATGACGATCGCCGTTCCCTCCCGGACCCGCCGGTCGGCGGGTCGGCGTTGACACGGTCCGCCAGGTCCCTGAAGGCCCGGGTGGCCTCGGCCGGGCGGGTCGGCGCCGCGGTCGCGACGGGGGCGGCGGCGATCGGCCGGCCCACGGCGCGGCGGGCGATGGCGGCCAGCGACCCCATGTCGAGGGGCTTGGCGATCGCGTCCGTCATGCCGGCCGCCAGATAGGTCTCGTGGTCGCCCGGCATGCTGTTCGCGGTCAGCGCGACCACCGGGGTGCCGGCGTTCGGGCCGGGGCTGCCGCGGATCATGCAGGTCGCCTCGATCCCGCTCATCCGCGGCATCTGGATGTCCATCAGGATCAGGTCGAACGGCGTCGTCCGCGCCCGGCTCACCGCCTCGAAACCGTCGGCGACGATCTCGAACGTCGCGCCGAACCGGCCGAGCACCTGTTCGATGACGATCTGGTTCACCTCGTTGTCCTCGGCGACGAGGATCCGCACGCCCTTCAGCACGTCGCCGTCGAGCGGCACGGGCGACGGGGCCGCACCGGCCTCGGCGACGACGGCGGCGAGGTCGGCGGCCGGCAGGTCCAGGCGCAGCGTGAACCGCGTGCCGACGCCCTTCTCGGATTCCACGTCGATGTCGCCGCCCATCATGCGGGCGAGCTGGCGCGAGATGGCGAGGCCGAGGCCCGTCCCGCCGAAGCGCCGCGCGAGCCCGCCCTCGGCCTGGGAGAACTGCTGGAACAGGCGCGACAGGTCCTCGGGCGCGATGCCGATGCCCGTGTCGCGCACCGCGATCTCCAGCCGCACGGCGCCGCTCCCGGCCGGGGCGGCACCGACGCTCACCGTCACGCCGCCCTTCTCGGTGAACTTGACCGCGTTGCCCACGAGGTTCGACACGATCTGGCGAAGCCTGTCGGCGTCCGTCGTCACCGCGAAGGGGGCGGGGGCCTCGACCGCGATGTCGATGCCCTTCTGGGTGCAGGTCGCGGAGAACAGCGACACCACCTGCTCCACGATCTGCACCGGGGCCGCCGGCTCCGCGGCGATCTGGGCGCGGCCGGTCTCGATCCGCGCGAAGTCGAGCACCTCGTTGAGGATCGTCAGCAGCGCGCGGCCCGACCGGCGGATGAGGTGGACGTTCTCCTGCATGCGCGGGTCGAGCGCGTCGGCCCCGAGCATGTCGGCCGTCGCCAGGATGCCGTTGAGCGGGGTGCGGATCTCGTGGCTCATCGCGGCGAGGAACTCGGTCTTCGCCCGCGAGGCGCGCTCCGCCTGGTCGCGTGCCGTCGCGAGGTCGGCGACGACCGCCTTCAGCGCCGTGATGTCGGACCGGATGCCCACGGTCCCGCCGTCGGGCGTGGGGCAATCGGTGACCAGGAGCCAGCGCCCGTCGGGCAGTTGGCGTTCCATCGGCGGGTTGTTGCCGCGGTGCCAGGCGGTGAGGTCGCGAACGAAGGCGTCGGCGTCGTGGACGCCGGGATACTGCCCCCGCGCAAGCCCGGCGCGGATGATGTCCTGGAAGTTCGCGCCCGGGCGGATCGCCGCGCCCGTGACCGCGTAGTAGTCGCGGTAGCGGGCGTTGCAGACGACGAGGCGGTCGTCGGCGTCGAACATCACGAAGCCGTCGGGGATCGATTCGATCGCCGCCAGGAACCGCTCGCGCTCCTTCTCCAGCCTGTCGGCCAGGGCGGCCTTTTGTCGCAGCGCGCGGTCGGCGCGCACCAGAAGGGCGACGACCACCGCCGCGAAGGCCGCGACGAGGAGGACGAGCGCCGTGCCGTCGCCGAGCGTCGCGGACCCCGGAAGCTGCGCGGTCGCCGGGCGCGCAGCGAGAAGGCCGGCGAGCAGCGCGTGGACGGGCGCGAACAGCCGCACCGCCCGCCGCGCCACGGTCCGGCGTCGCCCGTCGCGACCCGCGTCCTCAGACGGACTTGGGAGGATTGCGGTAGCTGATGGCACTGCCCACCGAGAACCCGGATGCCGCCGGATACCGCCGCCAGACGCGCTGGATCGCCGTCGAGCGGTCGGAATCCCACAACAGGACCCACTGCGTCACCCCGTTCTGCTCGTCCTTCACCTCCACCGCCCAGGGTACGTCCGTCGTCATGACGCGCCGCTCGGCGATCACCATGGTCCAGGCGATCCGTATGTCGGGATCGGTGAGCCGCCGGCGCGTCTCGTCGATCACGAGCTCCAGTTCCTTGATCTCCCGCTCCGCCCGGCGGATCTCCCGCTTCGCGTGGAGCGACGCGCGCGCGGCGTCCCGGATCGTCTTGACCCAGGTCCGTGCCGTCTGTTCGGCGCGGACGACCGCCGCGGCGGCGATGGTGCGGTTGCGCGTGATCTCGCGGTTGGTGCGGAAGATGCCGAGGATGCAGATCGCCGCACCGATGGCCATGAAGATGATGTCGATCACGGCGCGGGGGCCTCTTCCGTCTTGCCCGCGCGGACATCGTCGCCGCGTTCGACCGCGATCGGCACGATGAACCGGGCGGAGTAGTCGTAGATCGCGGCGAGCGGCGTGTCCTCCGTCCGCATCGACTGCAACTCGAACCCCAGCGCCGGCGAATAGACCGCGGTCAGCTGGCCGCGCGCGGCGTCGGCCGACTTGGCCCGCACCATCACCGTCTGCGGCACGGCCCAGCAGCCGTCGTAGACGCCGGGATTGTTGCCGCGGGAAATGGCGTCGACGACGGGACCGTTCACGATGCGGCCGAGGAACAGCATCTTGCCGTCGCCGGGAAGCACCCGGATGAGCGACGGACCGGCCTTCGAGTCGTCGATGACGTTCTTCAGCCGCCGCAACTCGCGCTCCAGCGCCGTCCGGCGCGCGTCGCGCTTGGCGAGTTCCCGATTCAACTCGGCCTTGCGTTGCGAGAACTGCTGCCGTTTGTTTCCATGCCGAGCCAGCTGGGCCATGCGTACGCGGACGATGTCGGCATCGGTCCATTTCGAACGGACCCGCCGCCCGATCGGCTTTCCAAGGCTGATCAGGAGGATTCCGAGCCCGAAAAGGACGAAACCGATGAGCATCGCCGCCGATCATCCCTTCTGACGAGGCATCCCGCCCAAGCCGATACGCCGAACGCACAGGGTAGGTTCTAGCGCGGGTGGTTCACCGAGGGTAAGATAGTTTTTGTCGACGCCCCGCGCGCGGTCCGTCGATCGGGCGGGCGGGGCCGTCCGGACGGGACGCTGAGGAACGGTCGATGACGGCGCCTGCCGGCGAGAACGAAGCGACGGGCGATGAATTCGCACGGGACAGCCTGCACCTGCTGCCACTGTCCATGCTGCCGGTCCGCACCCCGGGCCTGCGCAAGGCGATACTGCGCAAGAACCATCGCCTGCAGACCGTCATCGAGGTGTTCAACACCCCGTCCTCCGGCAGCGGGCAGGTCGATCCCTCGGCCCTGATCCACCTGTTCCCCGGCTATCCGAACGAGGTCGCCTTCGACCAGGCGATGTTCCGCCGGCTCCAGCAGGTCCCGAGCTTCGACGTCTATTCGCTGCGAATCGAACTCCGTCGGCTCGAGATCCCCGTCGAGGACCACGAGGCGCTCAAGCTCTCGCCGCGCAAGCGGGACGAGCTGACCGGCGTCATGAAGTCGTTCACCCGCCCGCTCATCGCCCACATCTACGGGATCGAGCAGAACGAGGTGACCGACGTTTCCGACATCATCGCCTCCATCCGCCGCCCCATCCGCCAGGAGGCGCTGGAGAACCTGCAGATGATGGCGGACAGGCTGCGCGTCACGCTGCCCGAGATCCCTCAGTTCCTCGAGGACTACGGCGACGTCTTCCTTTCGCTCGCCTACTTCCGCGAGATCCTCGACGGCGTGGTCCCCGACGTCCACAGCTTCCTCGAATGGATGGAGGACGTCCGCAAAACCCGCGAAGTACGGTACGATCGTCCGCTCCAGCTCCTCTTCGACGCGATGACGCGCGACCTGTCGGAGATCACCGGATCGATCACCGGCCGGTTCGAGAGCTTCGACCGGCGGACCCGCGACTTCTGGACCGACATCACGGCCGAGCGGTTCCACGAGGTGCGCGACATGATCATCGCCCACCACACGACCATCGGCGGCGTGCTGTGCGGCCTCGTGCTGAAGATGGACCTGTGGCGCGGGCGTTACGCCGGGAAGTCCGGCATCGGCCCGCTGCGCCGTATCGAGTTCATCAAGGGCGAGATCCTGCCGGGCCTCGACTACATGCGCGACCTCGAGCGCAGCGCCGCCAACATCCGCTGATCCCCATCCCGTCCCTTCGTTCAGGGCGCGCCCGCCGGACGGGCGACGTCCGGACGTGTCGGCCGTTCGGACTACGACCTTTTGGCGGCTTCGATGTTACCATTCGAAGGTTATGGTTCCATCGTCGGATGCCCGTCCGGCGCGCGGACCTATCCACCTCGAACGTTGAGTGTCGCACGTGAAGGCGCAGAATCAGATCCAACCCAGGAGGGCCGGTGCCAGGACCGGGCATCGTTCGATCCGGTCGGAGGATCTCGACATGCACGACACATCGAAGTGGTCCGTCGTCGGAACCCGCGCCGATCACGTGACGATCCGCACGGCGGGCGCATGGATCCGTGTCGTCGAGCGCGGCGGCCACTGGCGGCGCGTCGACATCCGCAACGCGCCGGACAGCCCGCTCGACATGGCGACGGCCGTCCGCACCGACCGCAACGGGCGCCTGACGCTCGACGCGGGGGAGACGGGCCTCTGCCAGGTCGAGGTGTCGCCCGGGATGCCGGTACGGATCATCGGAACCGGCCGGGCGTGGGTGATCGCCGACGCCCCCTCGGCCTCGCTGTCGGTCGACCTGCGCGCCGACGCCCGGGCCGAGGTGGTGCGCGCCGCCATCGTCTCCGCCCTGCTCAAGGACCGCTCCCAGCTGGCCGTCGAGCGCAGGATCGACCATCTGGAGGTCCGCTGCGCGGATCAGGCGCAACTCGTCACCGCCGACATGGTGGACGCGCCGCCGTTCGAGTCCGGCCTGCGGGTTCCGGCGGGGGAGTGAGGGGCGGCCCCGCCCCTACCCGACGGCCCCGATCAGGTAGGTCAGCGCAGAGGTGACCGCGCGGCACTGTTCGTAGTGGGCGAGCATCGGATCGAACAGGGTCCGGTGCTCCGCCTCGTATCCTGACGTGGCGTCCGGCATGTAGCTGGCGGGTGCCGCGAAGGCCGGCCGCGCGGCGGCGCCTTCCTCCAGCGGGAAGATGCGGCGCAACCGCTCCACCACCACGTCGGCGTCGAGGTGCAGCACGCGCTCCACCAGAAGCTCCCGCGTCGTTCCCTGCTGGGGGCTGAACTCGGGGATGTGCGTCGCCAGCAGGTAGGTCCGCTGCATCAGCGCGAGGCGCAGGATGTGCAGCAGGATGACCGTCTCCCGGTCGACCGATGCGGTCGGCCGCACCGCCTTGGTCAGGTCGAGGTAGTCGGCCTGGAGGCGACGCGTCAGCCGCGCGAGCCGGTCGTGCAGGCCCATGCCCTCCACCGTCGCGGACAGGAACGCCAGCTCCTTCGACCGCGCCTCGCTTCGCGCGCGCCCGGACCGGGTCAGCCACATGCCCGGGTCGTAGTGGGAGAGATAGGCGCGCAGCACGTCGAGGTCGCTGGCCGCCCGCGCGTGTTCCACCAGCGCCATCGCGCGCCGGAACCGGGGCGAACGCTCCCGCATCTCCGCCGCGCGCACCGGGTCGTGGGCGATCGCGCGCCCGACGCCGTGCAGGACGTTCGACATCATGCCGAGCTGCTGGAGGACGGCGTTGTTGGGGATCGCCCGCATCTGGGAGGGGTGCGTGATCTCGGGCGCGCCCAGCCGGTCTTCCCGCGCGCGGATCACCGGCCGCGAGCCCGTCTTCCACAGGAGGTTCGTGCCGTAGAGGCCGAGCAGTG
>JBIJED010000130.1:0-7237 GCA_044343785.1 Azospirillales bacterium
CCGGGGCTGACGTCCGGCCTCCGGGAGGTCACGCCCCCCGCGGATCCGGAAGGGGTAGCGTGTCCGACATGGCGCCCGCCGACCCCGAACCCGCCGCGGACCTCGCCGCGGACCTCGCCGCGGACCTCGCCGCGGACCTCGCCGCGGACCTCGCCGCGGACCCGGAGGCCCCGCAGGCGGCGGAGCAGATCCGCCGCCTGCAGGACGAACTCGACCTCGAGCGCATCTGCCACCAGGGCCTGCGCGCGCTCATGGGCGCGCTGTTGGACGAGGCGACGACCCATCCCGACCGCGAGGGTCACCCGCTTGTCCACGACCGGGACCAGATGGACGCCATCTACCGCTGGGCCGTGCGCTCGGCCGCCCGCAAGGCCGGTCGCGAATCGCTGCTCTACGCCACCGGGGCCGACTGGCACGTCGCGCGGAACCGGATGCAGATGGAACGGCAGGCCCGCATCCGCGAGGCGAAGCGCCGCCTGACCGAGATCGGGCGGGAGATCGCGGAGCTGGAGGCGACGGCGGCGGACCTGCGCGAGCGGCTGTTCACCGACACGGTCGCCCATGTCCGCTGGGCGGGGCTCCTGCGGCGCAGCTACCTCGGCCGCCGCTTCCCGGGCCGGCGGGCGGCGGAGACCGCGAAGGACCGCCATCTGGCCTTCCTGGCGGACCGGCGACGGGCGGCGCTGGCGCGGATCGACGAGCTGCGGCGCGAGGAGCGGCGGGTGGAGGCGGTCGCGAGCGGCTGGACCGCGTGAGGGGGTGAGGGGTCCCCATCCTCTTGCTCGCCATGGTAGGCTTGCCCGATCGAAGGAGGGACGGGCATGGCGCGGCAACGGATCATGGGAAGCTGGGCGGCGGTCGCCACGCCGCTGACGGCCGGCGGCGGGCTCGACGCCCCGATGCTGGCACGGTTCGCGGCCGAACTCCTGCTGCGCGGCTGCGACGGCGTGGCGCTGTTCGGCACCACCGGCGAGGGGCCCGCCTTCTCGGTCGCGGAGCGGGCGGCGGGGCTCGAGGCGGTGCTGGCCGCCGGCGTCCCGCCCGACCGGGTGATCGCGTCCGTCGGCTGCACCGCGCTCGCCGACGTCGAGGCGCTGGCCCGCCACGCGCTCTCCCGCGGGGTCGTCCGGCTGATGATGCTGCCGCCCTTCTTCTTCAAGGGCGTCGGGCCGGACGGGGTGTTCGCCGCCTACGACCGCACGATCGACCGGCTGGGCGACGACCGGATGCGGCTCGTGCTCTACCACATCCCGCAGACCTCGGCCGTCGCGATGCCCCGGGCGGTGATCGCCCGGCTGGTCGCCGCCCATCCGGAGATCGTCGTCGGCATCAAGGACAGCAGCGGCGACCTCGACCACACCCTCGGTCTGATCCGTGCCTTCCCCGACCTGTCGGTCCTCGTCGGGGCGGAGAACCACGTGGCACCCGCCGTCGGCCACGGTGCCGCCGGGACGATCTGCGGCCTCGCCAACCTCGCCCCGCAGCTGATCCGTCGCGTCTGCGACATGGGCGACATGGCGCGGCCCGAGGATCTGGCGCGGATCGACGCCCTGATCGCCGTCGTCGCGGCCGGCCCCTTCGTGCCGCGGGTGAAGGCGGCGCTGGCCGCGCTCGCCGGTCATCCGCTCTGGTCGGGGGTCCGGCCGCCGCTGGAGCCCGTCACGGCCGAGGCGGGGGCCGCCCTCGTCGCCGGGCTGAAGGCGGCGGGCCTCTCCGCCCACGACCGGGAGCACGGCGGTTCGCGCACCGCGGCGGCGCTGGCGTGACGGCGATGCGCATCTGGGTGGACGCGGACGCCATCCCCGGCGCGGTCCGCACGCTGATCGAACGCACCGCCGACAAGCGGCGGATCGAGACGGTCTTCGTCGCCGACAAGTACGTCCGGATCCCGCATTCGCCCTGGCTGCGCTGCGAGACGGTGGTGCAGGGGCCCGACGCCGCCGACGACCTGATCGCCGAACGGGCGGAGCCGGGCGACATCTGCGTGACGCAGGACATCCCGCTCGCCGCGCGGCTCGTGAAGAAGGGCGTCTGCGCCATCGACCCGCGCGGAAGCGTCCACACCGAGGCCTCGGTGGGGGAGCGGCTGTCGATCCGCAACTTCATGGAGGACCTGCGCGGGGCGGGCGTGGTCACGGGCGGCCCGGCGCCCTTCGGTCCGCGCGACGTCCAGCGCTTCGCCGACGCCTTCGACCGCGAGATCACCCGCCGCCTCCGGGGGTGAGGGCCGCGGTCAGTCGGTGTCGCGGATCATCGGCAGAAGTTCGCGGAACGCCGGGTCGTCGGCCGTCTCCAGCCATTCGAAGACGACCATCTCGCTGGTCGCCACGGTCACGCCGGCGGCCGCGAGGCGATCCAGCGCCGCGGCCTTGTCCTCCACCCGGCGGGAGCCGACCGCGTCGGCGACGACCGTGACCGCATGGCCGCGCGCCAGGAGGCCGAGGCAGGTCTGCAGCACGCAGACGTGGGCCTCCGTCCCGGCGACGACCGCCCGCGTCCGTTTCGCCAGCGCATCGGCCAGCGCCGGCTCGCGCGAGGCGTCGAACCGCGTCTTGACGGCCACCCTGTCCGTCGCGTCGGCCAGCGGCGGGACGGTGGGGCCGAGCTTGCCGGGCGTCTGCTCCGTGAGCACCACCGGGACGCCCAGCGCCTTCGCCGCCCTGGCGAGCAGGCGCACGCGCCGGACCACCGCCTTCCCGCGCACGATGGCGGGGAGCAGGCGGGCCTGGAGATCGACGAGGACGAGCGCGTCGAGCGCGCGGTCGTGCAGGAACGTCATGGAACAAAGGTAGCGCGGGATCCGGCGTCGTCAGCCCGGCGGAAAGGGGCTGCTACAGACGCGCGAGCGCGCCCGCCATCCGCGCGTGGAAGGCGGGGCCGTCGCAGCGGTTCAGCCACAGGCAGTTGTCCGGCCTCCCGGTCTGGCGCCACCAGTCGACGACCGTCATGCCGGTGGTGAACGTGCCCGCGCACTCGATGGCGACCGGGCACCGGCGGCCCTCGAACAGGTCCGGCCAGGCCAGCGCGCCGATCGCCACCGCGTCGTGCAGGGGGCGCGAGGCGGTGCCGTACTTCTTGTTTCCGTACCGTTCGAAGAACCGCATCATCCCGGCGCAGGCGCGCCCCACCTCGGTCCCGATCGCCTCCAGATCCGCCGACCAGCCGACGGGGGCGGGGGCCGAGTGGGTGCAGTCCAGCGGCACGCCCGTCAAATCCATGCCCGCCCCCAGCACGATGGCCGCCGCCTCGGGGTCGACGAGGATGTTGTACTCGGCCGCAGGGGTCATGTTGCCCCCCTCGAAGAAGCCGCCGCCCATGAAGACGACCCGGCGGATGCGGCCCGCGATCTCGGGCGCCCGGCGCAGCGCCAGCGCGAGGTTCGTCATCGGCCCCAGCGTGGCGACGGTGACCGTGCCCGCGGGCTCGGCCATCAGCGTGCGGACCAGCCAGTCGACCGCGTGCTCCGCCACGGGCGGCACCTTGGCGGGCGCCCAGTCCCAGCCGTCGATGCCGGTGGCCCCGTGCACCTCGTGCGCGGGACGGGCGGGGCGCAGGATCGGCCGGTCGGCCCCGGCCCGGACCTCCACGTCGCCGCGGCCGGCCAGCTCCACGATCCGCCGCGCGTTGTCGGCCGTCTGCGCGACGGGCACGTTTCCGGCGACCGTGGTGAGGCCGAGCACCTCCACCTCCGGCAGGGCGAGGGCGAGGAGAATCGCGAAGGCGTCGTCCTGCCCGGGGTCGGTGTCGATGATCAGGCGTTCGGCCATGGTGCCACGACCTCCGCTGGCGTGCGGTTTCCGCATTGACCGACCCTAGCATCGGTGCGACCCTTTTTCGTATACAGAAATCCGATGGGGGATGGGGCGATGTCCCGAGGCGAGTTCTCCGCGATCCCGGTGGTCGACGTCTCCGCTCTCGCCGACGGCGCCGATCCGGCCGCCCGGGCGCGCACGGTCGCGGACCTCGGCCGGGTGCTGGAGACGATCGGCTTCGCCTATCTGGCCGGGCACGGCGTTCCGGACGCGCTGGTGGAGGCGATGCGCGCGATGTCGCGCCGCTTCCACGCGCTCCCCATGGAGGCGAAGCTCCGCATCCGGCAGAACGCCGCCCACCGCGGCTACATGCCGTTCAGCACGTCCACCATCGTCACCTCCTCGGTCGCCACGGTGACCAGGCCGAACCAGAGCGAGTCGCTCATGGTGATGCACGATCTGGCGCCCGACGACCCGCGGATGCTGCGCGGCGACCCGCTGGCGGGGCCGAACCAGTGGCCGGACGAGCTGCCGGAGATCCGCGACGTGGCGCTCGCCTACATGGCGGCGATGACCGGGCTCGGCCGCCGGGTCGCGGTCGCGCTGGCCGAGGCGCTGGGCCTGCCCGGGGACACGTTCCTGAAGCACTTCGAGGATCCGGTCCTCTGGCTGCGTCTCCTCCACTATCCCCGGCAGAAGGACGAGCCGGACCTCTACGGCTCCGCCCCGCACACCGACTACGGGTTCGTCACCCTGCTCGCGCAGGACGACGTCGGCGGGCTGGAGGTGCGGAACAAGGCCGGCGAGTGGATCCCCGCCCCGCCGATTCCCGGCACCTTCGTGATGAACGTGGCCGACATCCTCCAGCGCTGGTCGAACGGCCGCTTCGCCTCCACGCCGCACCGGGTGCGCAACCTGTCGGGCCGGGAGCGCTATTCCCAGCCCTTCTTCTTCGATCCCTCGCTCGACACGATCGTCGAATGCCCGCCGCAGCTTCTCGCGGCCGGCGAGGCGCCGAAGCACCCGCCGGTGCGCTACGGCGACTACGTGATGGAGCGCCTCGACAAGAACTACGCCTATCGCCAGCAGCAGAAGGCGGTCTGAGCCGCCCCCCGCCAGGGACCTTCCGTCGACATACAACCCGCCCCGGAGACGAGACATGTTCGAACCGACCCGCCGCAACGTCCTCACCGCCATGGCCGGCATCGCCGGCGCCTCCATCCTCCAGATGCCCGCCTTCGCCCAGGCGACCCGCGAGCTGGTCGTCACCGTCTACGGCGGGGTGTGGGAGAAGTTCTGGCGCGACGCGCTGGTCCCCGCCTTCCAGCGGGCGTCGAACGCGCAGGTGAAGCTCGACGTGGGCTTCGGGCGCACCTACACGGCGAACATGCGCGCGGCGGGGCTGAACGCCACCCCGCCCTACAGCATGATCATGATGAACGAGGTGTTCGCGCAGGTGCTGCGCGAGGAGGGCTATTTCGAACGTCTCGACCCCGCCAGGGTGCCGAACTACGCCGACCTCTTCCCGATCGCGAAGACCGGCGACGGCGCCGCCGCCGTCGGCATGATCTCGCCCATCGGCCTCGGCTACCGCACCGACCTCGTGCGCCGTCCGCCCAAGGGCTGGAAGGACCTGTGGACCAACCCCGAGTTCAGGGGCCGCATCGGCCTCTACAACATCGTGAACTCGGCCGGAAAGATGATGGTCCAGCTGACCAGCAAGATGTACGGCAAGGACATCTACGACATCGACGTCGGCTTCAAGAAGCTGGCGGAGCTGGGCCGGGTGCTCCAGACCGACTTCAACATGTCGACGATGATGGCGTCGGGCGAGATCGTGATCGCGCCCTACGATTTCGGCGAGATCGCGCGCCTGCGCAACCAGGGCCTGCCGGTCGACTGCATCGTGCCGGAGGAGGGCATGATGCTGTGGGACCAGACCTTCAGCGTGACGAGGAACGCGCCCGCCCGCGACCTCGCCTACCAGTACATCGACTTCATCCTGAGCCCCGAGGCGCAGCTCCTGCTGATGAAGGAGTTCTTCGTCTCGCCGGTGAACAGCAAGGTGAGCGTGCCGGACGCGCTGAAGAGGGACGTGCCGGTCGCAGGTGCGGACATGATGAAGCAGTTTGTCGCCTTCGACTGGGCTTGGGTGAACAGGAACAACGAGGAACTGACCAAGCAGTGGAACGCGGTGGTCGGGAAGTGAGGGGAGGTTCGGTGCGGCTGCCCCCTCTCCCTGTCCCTCCCCCCGGGGGGGGGAGGGGACGCGGCGTGAACTCTTCTCCCCTCCCCCCGGGGGGAGGGGACGGGGGAGAGGGGGTCGCCGCACCGACCGTTCGGCACCCATGACCCACGTCTCCCTCCAGCGGCTCGTCAAGCGCTACGGGCGCGCGGCGGCGGTCGACGGCGTCGCGCTCGAGGTCGAGAGCGGGTCGTTCGTCTCGCTGCTGGGCCCGTCCGGCTGCGGCAAGACGACGACGCTGAAGTGCATCGCCGGGTTCGAGACCGCCGACGAGGGCCGCATCCTCTTCGACGGGCGCGACGTCTCGAAGCTCCCGGCGGAGCGTCGCGACATCGGCATGGTATTCCAGTCCTACGCCCTGTTCCCCCACCTGACGGTGGCGGGCAACCTCGCCTTCGGGCTGGAGATGCGCAGGACGCCCAAGGACGAGCAGGCGCGGCGCATCGCCGAGGTGCTGGACCTCGTCCGCCTGACCGGGTTCGAGGGGCGCTATCCGCGCGAACTGTCGGGCGGGCAGCAGCAGCGCGTGGCCCTCGCCCGCGCGCTGGTCATCCGGCCCGGCATCCTGCTTCTCGACGAGCCGCTCGCGAACCTCGACGCCAAGCTGCGCATCGAGATGTGCGACTTCATCCGCGACCTTCAGCGCAAGGTCGGCATCACCACCCTGTTCGTCACCCACGACCAGGCCGAGGCGATGACCATGTCCGACCGGGTGGTGGTGATGTTCGAGGGGCGGATCGCCCAGGTCGGCGCGCCCGAGACGATCTACCAGCACCCGGCCAGCCGGACGGTCGCGAACTTCGTCGGCCGGTCGAACTTCCTGACCGGCCGGGTCGACGGGGGGATCGGCGGTCCGTGGCTGGTGACCGGCTTCGGTCCGGTGGCGCTGGCGGCGGACCTGCCGCCGCCAGCGGGCCCGCTCACGGTGCTGGCAAGGCCCGAGGACATCCACCTGATGGCCGCCGACGCCCCGGCGGCCGACGGCGCGCCGCGCGGCACGGTGGCGAGCGCCGCCTTCCGCGGCAGCTACGTCGACTATCGGATCGCCATGGGCGACGGGACCGAGATCGCGGTCCATGCGCCCGCGACCGAGCGGTTCGGCATCGGTGCGGCGGTGGCGCTGGGCTTCGACCGTCGCCGGCTCTGGCCGGTGGGGGAGGGGTGATGGGGGGCTTGTCGCGGCGTCGCCCCCTCTCCCTGTCCCTCCCCCCGGGAGGGGGAGGGGACGCGGCGTCACATG
>JBIJED010000131.1:0-7236 GCA_044343785.1 Azospirillales bacterium
CGTCCCGGCCCCCGCCGGGCGCTGACGGACGCCGCCCTCGACCGGGTCGACCATCTGCTGGACGCCGCCGAGGCGATCCCCGGCCGCCTCGCCGACCGGCGCCTCGCCGCACAGGCGGCGGCGACCGTCGCCCTCGCGCGCCGGCACGCCCGGCGCCTGCGCGCAGCCGATCCGCTGGCCGTCCGCGTGCGCCCGGGCGCCGCGGACGCCGCCGCGGCGCTGGCCGCGGGGCTGAGGGCGTGGCTCGCCGGCGCCGGGCGGACGGACGCGCAGGTGACGGCGGCGGTCGTCCGCCGTTCCGGCTCCTCCTTCCGCCGCGGCATGGCGATCCTGCCGGCGGAGCGGCGGCGGGGGATGTATGCGGTCTACGCCTTCTGCCGGGTGGTCGACGACCTCGCCGACGCCCGCATTCCGGCGGCGGAGCGCCTGTCGGCGCTGGCCGACTGGCGGCGGCGGATCGCGGCGCTCTCGCCGGACGACCCCTCGCCGGTGGTGCGCGAACTCGCCTGGGCCGCCGGCCGGTTCGACCTGCCGGTCGCGGAACTCCACGCCGTGCTGGACGGGATGGAGACCGACGGCGCCGACCGGGTGCGGATCGCCGACGACGCGGCCTTCGACCTCTACTGCCGTCGGGTGGCGGGGGCGGTGGGCGTGCTGTCGGTGCGGGTGTTCGGCGCGGCGGGGGCGGACGGCTTCGCGCTGGCGCTGGGCCGGACGCTGCAGATCGTCAACGTGCTGCGCGACGTCGACGCCGACGCGGCGATGGACCGGGTCTACGTGCCGCTGTCGCGTCTGGGTCCCGACGGGACGGCGGCCGATCTCCTCGCCCGGCCCGCCTTCGCCGACGCCTGCGCGCGGCTGGCGCAGAAGGCGGCGGACGGGTTCCGCGCGGCGGAGGCGGAGCTGCGGACCCTCGACCGCGAGCGGCTGCGCCCGGCGATCCTGATGATGGCGGCCTATCGCCGCCTGTTCGAGAAGATGGCCGCCCGCGGCTGGACCGACCGCCGGGCGGCACGGCTGACGCTGCGCGACAAGCTGGCGATCGCCATGCAGCGGACGGCGGCGGTGCCGCGCGGATGAGGCGGGCCGTCCGCCCCCCTGCCGGTCCCGCGACGGCGATCCCCTCTCCCTGTCCCTCCCCCCGGGGGGGGGAGGGGACGCCGACCGTGGCCTCCGTCCTCCTCCTCTCCCCTCTCCCCCCCGGGGAGAGGGGGTGGGGGAGAGGGGGTGAGCCGCACCGCGGCCGGGCGGCACCCGCGTGACCCGCACCATCGTCATCGGCGCCGGCGTCGCGGGCCTCGCCGCGGCCGTCGCCGCCGTCCATGAGGGCCACGACGTCCGGCTCCACGAGGCCGCCCCCGAGGCCGGGGGCCGCTGTCGCACCGTGACCGCGCCCGACGGCACCCGGCACGACAACGGGACCCACGTGCTGCTGGGCGCCAACCGCGCCGCCCTCGCCTTCCTCGACACGATCGGCGCCGCGGACCGGTGGACCGAGCCGGAACCCGACGGGCTGCCGCTGGTCGACCTCGCCGACGGGCGGGCGGCGCGGGTCGGGCTCACCCCCGGGGCGTGGCTCCGGTCCGACCGGCGGCCGCCGGGGCTGGGGCTGCGGGACCTCGTGCCCCTGGCCGCCCTCGCCCTGCCCGGGCGCGACCGGGCGGTGGGCGACCGGCTCGCGCCGGGCCCCCTTCGCCGCGCGCTGATCGAGCCGCTGGTCGTCGCGGCGCTGAACACGCCGGTCGAGATCGCGTCGTCGGCCCGGCTCGGCGCCGTGCTCCGGGGGCTGATGCGGCCGGGGGCGGGGCGCCTGCTGGTCGCCCACGACGGGCTGTCCGACGGGCTGGTCGACCCGGCGCTCGAGATGCTGCGCGCCGCAGGGGCGACGGTGACGACGGGGGACCGGCTGCGCGCGGTCGACACCGACGGCCGGCGGGCGACGGGCCTTCGCTTCGCCGACCGGACCGTGGCCTTGGGCGCTGACGACCGGGTGGTGCTGGCGCTGCCGCCCCGGGCGCTGGGCCACCTGCTGCCGGACCTGCCGGTGCCCGACGCCCACGAGCCGATCGTGAACCTGCACTACGGCTGGGGCGCGCCGGGGCCGCGGTTCGTCGGCCTTCTGGGCGCGCGGGCGCAGTGGGCGCTGGTGCGGCCGGGCATGACGAGCGTCACCATCTCCGCCGGGGCCGAGGCGCTGGCCGACGAGCCGGGCGACCTTGCGGCGGGCGTGTGGGCGGAGCTGCGCCGCGCGCTCCCCGCGGCGGGCGTCGGCGATCCGCCGGCGGCGATGCCGCCCGTCCGCCGGGTGGTGGAACGCTTCGCGACCGTGCGGCAGGCGGCGGGGCCGGTGCCGCGCCCCCCTCTCCGTCCGCTCGAGAACCTACACCTTGCGGGCGACTGGCTGGATCCCGCCCTTCCGGCCACGATCGAGGCGGCGGTGCGCAGCGGCACCGCGGCGATCGGATGAGGAGCACGCCGTGACGGACCCGCCTTCCGCCCCCCGCACCGACTTCGAGATCCTGTCCGCCGCCCATGAGGCCGACCGCGGCCTTCCCGCGGCGCGGCGGCGCGACATGATGCTGGCGCTCGCCCGGACGCTCGTGGAACGGACGGACGACGTCGTCCGCGCCGTCGACGCCGACTTCGGGGGGCGCTGCGCGCACGAGACGCGGGTGGCCGACATCCTGCCGGTGGTGGCCGCGGTGCGGCACGCGCTGGCGAACCTGCCCGCCTGGATGCGCCCCCGGCGGGCGGAGACGGGCCTCGGCTTCGTGCCGTCGCGCGCGGCCGTGGTGGCGCGGCCGCTGGGCGTGGTGGGCATCCTCTCGCCCTGGAACTATCCCGTGCAGCTCGCCCTCGTGCCCGCCGTCTCGGCGCTGGCGGCGGGCAACCGGCTGCTGCTGAAGGCGTCGGAGCGCACGCCGCGCACGGCCGCCCTGCTGGCGGAGATCGTCGACGCCGCGCTGGGCCCCGAGGTGGCGCGGACCGTCCTCGGCGGGCCGGACGTCGCGGCGGCGGTGACCGCCCTGCCGCTCGGCCACCTCGTCTTCACCGGCAACGCGGACACCGGGCGAAAGGCGATGGCGGCGGCGGCGGCGAACCTGACGCCCGTCACGCTGGAACTCGGCGGCAAGTGCCCGGCCATCGTCTTTCCCGACGCCGACCTCGCGGCCGCCGCCCGCGCCATCGTGCGGGGCAAGGCGCTGAACGCCGGCCAGACCTGCGTCGCGCCCGACACGGTGCTCCTCGTCGGCCACGCCTACGCGGACTTCCGCCGCGCCGCCGCGGCCGCCTGGGACACGGCGTTCCCCCACGGGCCGCGGACGGCGCTGGTGGACGACCGGGCGGCGGAGCGGCTGGACGCGCTCACCGCGGGCGCCGGCCTCGACCCGCTGGGCCTTGACGGCGGCGGGCGGCGGCGGGCGCTGGCGCTGGTGCGCGGCGCGCCCGGCCGGCTGGCGGAGGAGGAGATCTTCGGCCCGGTCCTGCCGGTGGTGGAGACCGACGATCCCCTCGCGTGGCTCGCCGGCCGTCCGGGGTCGCTGGCGGTCTACCGCTTCGGCGGGGGGCCGAAGGCCGGCCGCGACCTCGAACGGTACGCGGTGGCGGGCGCGATCGTGGAGGGGGGCACGGTGGAGCACGCTGCCTTCGACGGGCTGCCGTTCGGCGGCGTCGGCGCGTCGGGCTTCGGCCGCCTGCACGGACGTGCGGGTTTCGACGCCCTGTCGAACCTGCAGGGCGTGGTGACGATGGCCCCCTGGACCCCCGCCCGCCTGCTCGACCCGCCCGCGGGCCCGACGGCCCTTCGGGTGCTGGAGCGGCTGATGCGGGTTTAGGAGACCCTCAGCCCGGCTTCGCCGTCAGGTGCCCGACGAGGTCGGGAAGCGTGCGGCAGACCGATTCGGCGTTCCGCGCCGCCGCGTCCGGATCGGCCGTCTCCGCGATCACCTTCGAGAGGGCGATGGTCATCGCCCGCAGGAGGGTGTCGGCCTCGATGCCGGTGCTGCTGAGGTGGGACGCCGTGGCGAGGAGCGCGTTCGCAGCCCGCGCCAGGGGCACGACCCGGCGCTGCTCGCGCACCTGGTCGAGGTCGATCACGAAGTCCATCGGCCGGTCTCCCGTCCCTCGGGTCGCGTCTGTCGTGGAGTTTGCCTGCAAAGGACGCCGGAGGCCAGCGTGCGGAATTGGCGGACAGGCGCCCGGACGGGCATGCTCCCCCCATGTCCGAGCGCATCGCCACCCGCATCCGCCACCCCGGCCCCTTCGCGCCGGGCGACCGCGTCCGCCTCGACCCCGACCGGGCGCACCACCTCCGCAACGTCCTGCGCCTGCCCGAGGGGGCGACGGTCGCCCTGTTCGACGCCGACCACGGCGAATGGGCGGCGAGCGTCGAGACCTACGGCAAGCGGGACGCGACGCTGGCGGTGGGCGAGCGGCGCCGCGCGCCGGAGCCGCCGTCGGACGGCCCCCACCTCCTCCTCCCGCCCATCCAGCGCGACCGGCTGGAGGCCACGGTCGAGAAGGCGACGGAACTCGGCGTGGCGCGCATCGTTCCCGTCCTGACCGCCCGCACGCAGGGGGGCCGCGTGAACGTCGACCGCCTCGCCGCCATCGCCACGGCCGCCGCCGAACAGTCCGAGCGCCTCGACGTGCCGCCGGTCGCGGCGCCCGTGGCGCTGGACGCGCTGCTGCGGGACTGGCCGGCGGGCCGGACGCTGATCCTCGCCGCGGAGGCCGGCGCCGCCCGCCCGGTCGCCGAGGTCGCGGCCGCCGTGCGGGGCCGGCCGGTCTCGCTCATGGCGGGACCGGAGGGCGGCTTCGCGTCCACGGAACTTGACGCATTGCGCAATCTCCCATTCTGTCTCCCCGTCGGGCTGGGGCCGCGGGTGCTCCGGGCCGACACGGCGGCGGTCGCGCTCGTCGCCTGCTGGCAGGCCCTGGCTGGGGACTGGACGGCGGGCGGCACGGACCGGCGTCCGCCCTTCCGGGGCTGAAGAACAACCCGCGCACCGCAGTTCCGCAAACTCGGCAGGTCCCATGTCCGCACCTCCCAGCCAGAAGGGCGCTCCGATCGAGGGTCGCCGGCAGCTGGTCGAATACGTCGCCTCCGGGTCGAAGCCCGCGTCCGAATGGCGGATCGGGACCGAGCACGAGAAGTTCGCGTACCGGAAGGCCGACCTGCGCCCCCTCCCCTACGACGGGCCGGACGGCATCCGCGCGATGCTCCTGGGCATGACCCGCTTCGGCTGGCAGCCGGTGGAGGAAGGCGGGCACGTCATCGCGCTGACCAAGGACCGCTGCAACATCACGCTGGAGCCGGGCGGCCAGTTCGAGCTGTCGGGCGCGCCGCTGATCTCGCTGCACGACACCTGCAACGAGGTGAACGAGCATCTCGACCAGGTGAAGGCGGTGGGGCGCGAACTCGGCGTCGCCATGATGGGGATGGGCTTCAACCCCAAGTGGGCGCGGGACGACATCCCGTGGATGCCCAAGGGCCGCTACGAGATCATGCGCGAGTACATGCCCAAGAAGGGCACGATGGGCCTCGACATGATGCTGAGGACCTGCACCGTCCAGGTGAACCTGGACTACGGGTCCGAGGACGACATGATCAAGAAGTTCCGGGTGAGCCTCGCCCTCCAGCCGATCGCCACCGCGCTCTTCGCCAACTCGCCCTTCATCGACGGCAAGCCGAACGGCTTCCTCAGCTACCGCAGCCACGTCTGGACCGACACCGACGACGACCGCTGCGGCGACATCCCGTTCGTGTTCGACATCGGCTTCACCTTCGAGCGCTACGTGGACTGGCTGCTCGACGTGCCGATGTACTTCGTCTATCGCGACGGCCGGTACATCGACGCCTCCGGCCAGTCGTTCCGCGACTTCCTCGACGGCCGGCTCCCCGCCCTGCCGGGCGAGAAGCCGCTGATGACCGACTGGGTCGACCACATGACGACGGTCTTCCCCGAGGTGCGGCTGAAGCGGTTCCTCGAGATGCGCGGGGCGGACGGCGGGCGCTGGCGGCGGCTGTGCGCGCTCCCGGCCCTGTGGACCGGCCTCCTCTACGACGTCTCGGCGCTGGATGCGGCGTGGGACCTCGTGCGCGACTGGACGAACGAGGAGCGCGCGATCCTGCGCCGCGACGTGCCCCGCCAGGGCCTCCAGACGGTGTTCCGCCGCCGCGAGGTGAAGGACATCGCGCAGGAGGTGCTGACCATCGCGCGGGCCGGGCTGAAGAGCCGGGCGAAGCGCGACACCTGGGGCGACGACGAGGCCCACTTCCTCGACACCCTCTTCGCCATCGCCGAGACGGGCGAGAGCCCGGCCCACGAACTGCTCGAACTCTACCACGGCCGCTGGGGTGGCAGCGTGGACCCGGCGTTCGAGGAGCTGGCGTACTGACAGGGGGGGGATCAGTCGAGGATTCGCTTGCGTGGGGCTCGGGTCGGAAACTTCGGACCCGGGCCCCAGACGACCTTCGAGCCCCGGCTCTGTTCCGAAACGCGAACCAGTAACCCCCGTTGCGCCAAGTCGCCGATGATGTCGCGCGCCTTGTAGACGTCGATGTCGAAGAAGTTCTGCAGGGTACGGTTTGTGATCTGACCGTACTCCCGGAGGTGGGCGATCACCTTGCGATCGAGTTCGTCCGTGCTTCGCCGCTGGTAGGCGACAGCCGAGCCGAGCCCGCGCAGCGCTTCGGAGCGCAGTCGATAGACCGCGGCACGACGATTTGCCGTGGCGGCAGTGCTCTCGAGCAATCCGGCTTCCTCCGAAGCCAGACGGCGCAGGATGGCGTCGGCCTCCTCGAATGATTTCTGCAGGAGCGGGGCGGCGGACCCCGAGTTTACGGTCCGGGTAAGGCAGAGGTGCAGGATGACGAGCATCGTGTCGACGTCCTCGCGCTCGGACTCCGGAAGGGTCGCGACGAAGCGGGCGATCTGGGTGTTCGGCGCGCCGCCGACGAGGGTCACGCGGACGCGATCGAAATCCGATTCGATCCTTGGGACGGCACGACCCGAGCGGATCATCTCGCGATAGATCCTGTCGATTCCACGCCCCAACTCCTCTGCCAATCCGAGGGTTCTCGCGGCCCTCGCGAGCGCCGGATTGCGAGGCCGCGGCGTAGTCGTGAGGATGTTCGACGGCGTGACACCCGAGACCAGCGGGCCCGGAGAATCGATCGAAAGAACCTGCGGCGCTTGATCGACCAGCACCGTCCCGTTGAGGCGGTGGTCC
>JBIJED010000132.1:0-7145 GCA_044343785.1 Azospirillales bacterium
TCCCGGGCCGAGATCGAGGCGGCCAACGTGTTCGTCTGCGGGGCGATGACGCTGGAGGGCGCCCCGGGGCTGAAGGACGAGCACCTGCCGGTGTTCGACTGCGCCAACCCCTGCGGCAAGACCGGCAAGCGGTTCCTGTCGGTGGAGAGCCACATCCTGATGATGGCGGCCGCACAGCCCTTCATCTCGGGCGCCATCTCCAAGACCATCAACATGCCCAACGACGCCACGGTCGAGGCGTGCAAGGAGGCCTACCTCCAGTCCTGGCGGCTTTGCCTGAAGGCCAACGCGCTCTACCGCGACGGCTCCAAGCTCTCCCAGCCGCTGCAGGCCCAGGTCCTGTCGGACGACGAGGGCGAGGAGGGGATCGAGGAGATCGTGGCGGCACCGGCCCAGGCGAAGGCGGCGGCGGCGGCCGAGCGCATCGTGGAGCGGGTGATCGAGCGGGTGGCCCGGGCCGAGCGGGCGAAGCTGCCCCATCGCCGCAAGGGCTACACGCAGAAGGCGCTGGTCGGCGGGCACAAGGTCTATCTGCGAACCGGCGAGTACGAGGACGGGCGGCTCGGCGAGATCTTCATCGACATGCACAAGGAGGGCGCCGCCTTCCGGTCGATGATGAACAATTTCGCGATCGCGATCTCGCTCGGCCTCCAGTACGGCGTGCCGCTGGAGGAATACGTGGAGGCGTTCACCTTCACGCGCTTCGAGCCCTCGGGGTTGGTGTCGGGCAACGACGCCATCAAGATGGCGACCAGCGTGCTCGACTACGTCTTCCGCGAGCTCGCCATCTCCTACCTCGCGCGGACCGACCTCGCCCACGCGACGCCGGACGACCTCCTGCCGGACACGATGGGGGGCGGCGACGCCGAGGGGCGCCTGCCGGAGGAGCAGGAGGCCGCGGCGGCGGCGGCGAAGGCCGTCGTGTCGTCGGGCTACGTCCGCGGCAACCTTCGGGTCGTGCCGGGCGGCATGTCGGACCGCGTGGTGGCGGGCTACGAGGTGGCCGCCGGTCTCGCGCCGGCCACCACGGCCTTCGCGGCGGCCGGCGGCGGTGGTGCCGTCGCCATGGTCGGCACGGCCTACGGCGGCACCGTCTCCGCCGGCGGCGTGAACGGCCGGGTCGAGGCCGTCCAGATGGCGCGGGCGAAGGGCTACGAGGGCGACCCCTGCCCCGAGTGCGGCAACATGACGCTGGTGCGTAACGGAACCTGCCTCAAGTGCGACACCTGCGGGTCGACCACCGGCTGCAGTTGACCGGCGCGACCCTTCGCGAAGGACGGCGGACAGGGGCCTTCGGGCCCCTTTTCGCGTCGTGGGGCCGGCGCGCGACGCAAGTGACCACCGAGACGATACGGACATCCGGCGCGCCTGCGGAGGTGACGGAACTTGCGCGAGGCGAGGCGCTCGTATAAGTTGATTTTCACGGTCCACTAAAACGCAAGTAGTGGTGCACGGTGCATACGTCGCTGCCGATCGACCATTGATGATCGGTCGGGCTTCGATTTACGCGCCGTAAACCTCTCTCGTGTCAGGCTGCAATCGACCACCACGCACATCCCCTAGGCGTGGACGGGAAGGGAGAGGACCGTTCCTCCCCCCGCGCCGCAGACGAGGAAGCAGGTCAACGTGGACGACGGCCTCCGGACCCCCCATGCCGACGACCCGTCCGAAACGGTGGCGCCGGACCCGCGACCGGACGACGACCGTCCGATCGACGTCGAATTCGCCGCGGAACTGGCGGCGGCGGCCAGGTCGGTGTTCTACCGCCGGCTTCCGTCCGGCCACTTCGCCATGCACGGCTTCTTCCAGGACGACGCCGTGATGCCGCTGCGCGAGCCGGTTCTGCTCCCCGAAGGCATGTCGCCGGACATGGCGGCCGCCGTCCTCGGCGCCCCGACGACGCTCTCCTTCACGCCTGTGCCGAACCGCGGCCAAGCGGTCGGCGCCGCGCGGCTGGAACTGCCGTCCGGCGTGTCGACGCCGGCGCCCAGCCCCGGCCGGCGGGCGATGCTGCGCCGGCTGGCGGCCGATCTCGAGGGCTGGACGCCGGGGGGCGATCCGATCGTGGCGAGCCTGGTCGACCTGCGCCACTTCCATGCCGTCCGCGACGGCGCCGGGCACGTCGTCGCCGACCTCGTGCTGAAGCAGGTGGCGGAGCGGATCCTGATCCACCTGCCCGCCAACGGGCGCCTCTACCACATCAACAGCGACGTGTTCGGGACCGTCTGGCGCCAGCCCCTCGGCACGGATCCGTTCGGGTCGCTACAGGAGCTCATCGCGCGCGCCTTCCGCCTGCCGTTCGAGATCGACGGCATGGTCTTCCGCCTCGGCGCACTCGGCGGGACGGCGGTGTTCCCGGCGGACTTCGACACCGAGGACGACCTTCTCCGCGGGGCGGAGATCGCCCTCACCCTCGCCCGCCGCGGCCCGGCGGGAACGGTGGGCCGTGTCGACCGCGCGGCGCTGATCCGGGCGCGCGACGACCTGCGCCTCGCGGGAGAGATCGAGGCCGGGCTCCGGGAACGCCAGTTCCGGCCCTTCGCCCAGCCGATCGTCGATCTCGAGACCGGGCGCATGATCGGGGCGGAGATCCTGGCGCGCTGGATCCACCCGACCGAGGGGTTCATCCCGCCCACCCGCTTCATCCCGCTGGCCGAACGGCACGCGCTCACCACCGACCTGACGATCGAGATGCTTCGCGGCGTCGCCCAGGCGTGGATGGACGGCGGACGGTCGGACATGCGCCTGTCGGTCAATCTGTCGCCGCACGACCTGAACTGGCCGTCGATGAACCGGATCGTGAACGCGATCCGCAAGGAACACCTGTTCCCGTTCGACCGGCTGACGATGGAACTGACCGAGACGGCGATGATGGAGAATCCGGTCGTCGCCCGGGAAGTGCTGAAGAACCTGCGGTCGATGGGGATCAAGATCGCGGTCGACGATTTCGGGACCGGTTATTCGTCCCTCTCGAACCTGCACACGCTGCCGGTCGACTATCTGAAGATCGACCGCAGCTTCGTCAGCGACGCCGAGATGGGAAGCGACCGCACCCGCATGGTCGGTGCCATCCAGGCGATGGCCGACGGGCTCGGCCTGCAGACCGTGGCGGAGGGGATCGAGACCGATGCCACGACCCAGGCGCTGCGCCAGATCGGCTGCCGCCAGGGGCAGGGCTACGCCTTCGGCGCGCCCGAACCGCTCGACGTGTTCCTGCGCCGCTCGGCCGCCGCCTGAACGCCGCCGGCCCGCGCGCGCTCAGGGCAGGACGAGGATCGCCCGGACGTCGTTGACGTTGGTCAGCGTCGGCCCGGTCGTCACCAGCCCGCCCGACGCGGCGAAGGCGGCCCAGCTGTCGTTGGCGGCGAGCAGCGCCGCCGGGTCGACGCCCGCCGACCGCATCCGTGCGAGGGTTCCGGGATCGCAGACGGCACCCGCGTTGTCCTCGCTTCCGTCGATCCCGTCGGTGTCGGCGGCGAGGGCGAAGACGCCGGGCGCCCCGTCGACCGCCAGCGCGAAGCCCAGCAGGAACTCCGCGTTCCGCCCGCCGCGCCCGCCCTGGCCGCGCACCGTCACCGTCGTCTCCCCGCCCGACAGCAGCACACAGGGCGCGGAAACCGGCTGTCCGTGCCGGCGCACCTGGAGCGCGATGCCGGCCATCGTGCGCCCGACCTCCCGCGCCTCGCCCTCGATGGCGTCGCCCAGGATCAGCGGCGTGATCCCGGCCGCGCGCGCGACGGCCGCCGCCGCCTCCAGCGACGCCTGGGGACGGGCGATCAGCACCGTTTGGGCCCGCGCGAGGCGCGGATCGCCGGGTTTCGGCGTCTCGTTCGCCGGATCGGCCAGCGCCGCCGCGACCACGGGCGGCACGTCGATCCCATACCGGTCGAGGATGGCGCGCGCCTCGGCGGCCGTCCCGGGGTCCGGCACCGTGGGGCCGGAGGCGATGACGCCGGGGTCGTCGCCCGGCACGTCGGAGATCACGAGCGTCAGGGTGCGGGCGGGATGGGCGGCGGCGGCGAGGCGCCCCCCCTTGATCGCCGACAGGTGCTTGCGCACGCAGTTCATCTCGCCGATCGCGGCCCCCGAACGCAGCAGCGCGCGGTTCAGCGCCTGCTTGTCCGCCAGCGTCAGGCCGGGTGCGGGCAGCGAGAGCAGCGCCGACCCGCCGCCCGAGATCAGCGCGACCATCAGGTCGTCGGGGCCGAGGCCGCGGGCGAGATCGAGGATGCGGCGCGCCGCGGCCTCGCCGGCCGCGTCGGGCACGGGGTGCGACGCCTCGACGACCGGGATGCGCTCGGTCGGCACCGCATGGCCGTAGCGGGTGACCACCAGCCCGTCGAGCGGGCCGTCCCACGCGGTCTCCAGCGCCCGCGCCATCGCCGCCGACGCCTTGCCCGCGCCGACGACGATCGTGCGTCCGGGCGGACGGGGCGGCAGGTGCGCGGGAACGCGCACCATGGGGTCGGCGGCGCGGACGGCGGCGTCGAACAGGTCCCTGAGGAGGGCGGCGGGGTCGGTCATGGTGGCGAGTCTGGCGCAGAAATCGGCTCGGCGGGAGGGGGTTTCCGGCGGCGACGCGACGGGGCCCTCCGCGAGCAGCCCCCGCATGGGACCCATGCGAGCCGTCCACGGGCGCCCGCCGGCCCCCTCGCCTAGAGTGCCCGCATGAGCGACGCCTCCGCCAACCGTCCGGCCGACCGCGCCGGGGGCATCGTCCCCGTGGCCTTCGTGCTGCTCTGGAGCACGGGCTTCATCGGGGCGAAGTTCGGCCTGCCCTATGCCGAGCCGATGACCTTCCTCGCGGTTCGGATGGTGATCGTGACGGCGCTGCTGGGCCTCGCGGCCCTGGTCATGCGCGCGCCCTGGCCGGCGAGCTGGGCCATGGCCGGGCACATCGCGGTGGCGGGCCTCCTCGTCCACGGGGTCTATCTCGGCGGGGTCTTCGCGGCGATCGCGTCGGGCCTTCCGGCCGGCACGTCGGCGCTGGTCGTGGGCCTCCAGCCGATCCTGACCGCCGTGCTGGTCGGCCCCCTGCTCGGCGAGCGGCTCGGGCGGCGGCAGTGGGCCGGGCTCGCCCTCGGCTTCGCGGGCGTGGTGCTCGTCGTCTGGGAGAAGACGGCGCTGCGCGAGGGGATGGCGCCCGGCCTCCTGCTCTCCGTGCTGGCGCTCGTCGGCATCACCGCCGGCACGCTCTATCAGAAGCGGTTCTGCGCCGGGCTCGACCTGCGCACGGGCGCGACGATCCAGTACGCGGCCTCGGCGATGGCCTTCACGGCGCTCGCGGTCCTGCTGGAGGAGCGGACGATCGCCTGGACGGGGGAATTCGTCTTCGCGCTGGCGTGGCTGTGCCTGGCGCTCTCGGTCGGTGCGGTCCTTCTCCTCTTCGCCCTCATCCGCCGCGGCAGCGCGTCGGGCGTGGCCAGCCTCTTCTATCTCGTGCCCACGGTGACGGCGGCGGTCGCCTTCCTGATGTTCGGCGAGGCCCTCGGGGGCCTCGCGCTCGTCGGCATGGCGTTGACGGCGGCCGGCGTGGCGCTCGTCGTCGCACCGAAATGAACGACCCCGTCGGAATGTCCGAGGTCACCGTCCGTTCATGACCGTCGAGGGGCGCGGGCGCTCATGATGCCCCGTCCGATCGACAGGGGAGAGACGGAGCGATGACCAGAGTGACCAACCGAATCGCCGCGGGCCTGCTCGCGGTCTCGATGCTGGCGGGCTGCGCCAATCAGGGACAGCTTGGCACCGGCCAGATCGGTGGCGGCGTGCTCGGCGGTGCTGCGGGCGGCATCGCCGGCGGGGCGACGGCACGGATGCTGGGCATGGGCAGCGGCGGCGAGACGCTGCTGACGATCGCGGGTGCCGTGCTGGGCGCCGGTGCCGGCAGCGACATCGGCCGCCGCCTCTACGACGACGACCGCCGCGCGCTGGGCCAGGCGAGCCAGCAGGCGTTCGAGGGCCCGGTGGGCAGCCGCGTCGCCTGGGCGGGCGAGACGCAGCAGGGGCGCACGGGCCACAGCGGCACGGTGGAAACGATCCGCGCGGGCACCGACACGACGACGGGCGCCCCCTGCCGTGAGTTCCGGTCGACGATCTACATCGACGGCCGCGCGGAACAGCAGACGGGCATCGCCTGCCGCCGACCGGACGGAACCTGGGCCGCCCAGGGCTGACGGCCCCGGCACCCCCCGCGGGCGGTCAACCGAACAGGGCGTCGATGTCCGACTGGCTGACGGACTTGCCGCCCATCGACGCGGGCGCCGGCCCCGGCGCCCGCGGGGCGGCGGCATCGAGACCCGCCGTCGAGGCGATGGCGGCACGCACCTCCTCCAGCAGGCGGATCGCCCCGCGGACCCGCTGGCCGGCCAGATCGTGGAAGGACGACGCCTCGAAGATCGCGGCGACGTCGTCGGTGATCGCCTGGGCGATGCGCCGGCTTTCCGGATCCTCCGACTGCGCGAGCGCCGCGGCGTGGGCGGACATGCGCTCGGCCGCCGACAGGATGCGGTCCGCCGATTCCTCCGTCGCCTTGACCGCGAGTTCGAGTTCCACGCCGCTCGACGCCGTGGTGTCGCCGGTCTCCATGTTCGTGATCGAGGCGAGGCGCCGCACCGCGTCGGCCATCGTCTCCTGAAGCGCCTGGGTGGAGGCGTCGAAGCGGCGGGCGAGGCGGCTCTCCGTGTCGTCCACCTGCTCGAAGGTGTGCGTCATGTCGACGGTCAGATCGTTGATCCGCCGGTCGACGTGCTGGCGCATGTCCGCGAAATCGCTGCCGATCCGGGCGACGGCCTCGTTCAGGAGGTCGGTCACGAGGGCGCGGATCTGGTCTTCGGTCATCGGACGGGTTCCACGTCAGGACAGATCACGACGGATCCGCGGTCCAACGCTTATACCCATCCTGCATACCCCGCAATCAACGCGATCGCGGGTATCCGAAGGTCGGGGGCGGGCCTCAGCGCGCGTCCCGGACGGGGTCGGAGGCGGCGGACGGGGGGGACCGCCCGACCAGCGCGTTGGCGAGGCGGACCACCCCGACCACCTGCTGGCGCCAGAACCCGTCGCCGTAGTCGGGCTCGCCGTCGGGCATGATTCCGGTCGGCAGATAGCCGCGGTCGTAGCGTGCGGTGCGGAACAGGATGTCCCAC
>JBIJED010000133.1:0-7133 GCA_044343785.1 Azospirillales bacterium
CGCCTTCTTCGCCCTGCCCGCGGGGCAGCGGGGCATCTTCCTGGGCGGCGGCGGCTCGGTCCGCATCCCGCGCCTCGTGGGCGTGGCGCTGGTGCAGGACATGATGCTGACCGGCCGCGTCCTGACGGCGGAGGAGGCGCGCGCCGCCGGGGCCTGCCAGTACGTGGTCGAGCCCGGCGCGGCGTTCGAGACCGCGTTGGCGCTGGCGCGGAAGGCGGCGGGGAACGCACCCATGACCAACTTCGCGATCCTCCACGTCCTGCCCCGCACCGCCGAGGCGGACCCCGGGACCGCCTATCTGACCGAGGCGCTGGCCGCCGCCGTCGCCCAGGGCACGCCCGAGGCGAAGGCGCGCGTCCGGGACTTCCTGGCCAAGCGGGCGGCGAAGGTGATGCGGCCGGCGTAGGGGGCGGAACGCCCTCACCCATCGACCGCTGTTCGCGGTCGATGGGTGAGGGTTCCGAGAGGGCGAGGGAAGAGGGGAGGGGCCGGTGACGATGCGCGACCACGACGGCTGGGACGACCTCGGCCGGCTCGACCCGGTCCTCACCCCCCGGGACGACGGAAGCGTCCTCGTCGTCTCCCGCCAGACGCTCGGCGCCCATCCCCGCTGCCTGACCGACCGGCTGGTCCACTGGGCCGGCGCCGCGCCCGACCGCACCTTCCTCGCCGAGCGCGCGGCCGACGGCGGCTGGCGCCGCATCTCCTTCGCCGAGACCTGGCGGGCGGTGCGGCGGCTGGCGTCGGGGCTCCTCGACCGCGACCTTTCCGCCGAGCGGCCCATCGCCATCCTGTCGGGCAACGACGTCGAGCACGGGCTGCTGGCACTCGCCGCCATGACGATCGGCGTGCCCTACGTTCCCGTCTCCCCGCCCTACAGCCTCGTCGCGCGCGACTTCGGCAAGCTCGACCACGGCATGCGGCTGCTCACCCCCGGCCTCGTCTATGCGACCGACGCAGGCCCCTTCGCCAGGGCGCTCGCGGCCTGCGCGGCGCCCGGGCGCCTGCTGGTCGCGGCCCGCGGCGCCGACGGCACGACGGTGCGCCCGCTCGACGCGCTCTTCGGCGATCCCGACGATCCGCGGATCGACCGGGCGCTCGCCGCGGTGACGGGCGACACGATCGCCAAGTTCCTCCTCACCTCGGGCTCGACCGGCGAGCCCAAGGCGGTCGTGAACACCCAGCGCATGATGATGGCGAACCAGATCATGCTGCTCCAGTGCTTCCCCTTCCTGGCGGACGAGCCGCCGGTCTTCGTCGACTGGCTGCCGTGGAACCACACCTTCGGCTCGAACCACAATTTCGGGCTGGCGCTCTGCAACGGCGGGACGCTCCACATCGACGAGGGCAAGCCCGTTCCTTCCGGCTTCGCGGCGACGGTGCGGAACCTGAAGGAGATCGCGCCCACCGCCTACTTCAACGTGCCCAAGGGCTATGAGACGCTGATCCCGCACCTCGGGGCCGACCCGGCGTTCAACCGCCACTTCTTCGGCCGGCTGCGGTTCCTCTTCTACGCCGGGGCGGGCATGGCGCAGGCGGTGTGGGACGCGCTGCAGGCGCTCTCGCGCGCGGCGACCGGCCACGGCATCCCCATCGTCACCGGGCTGGGGGCGACCGAGACGGCACCGTCGGCGCTCATGAACCTGCGCCGCACCGACCGGCCGGCGAACCTCGGCCACCCGATGATCGGCGTGACGCTGAAGCTCGTGCCCGTCGACGGCAAGCTGGAGGCGCGGGTGAAGGCGCCGACCGTCACGCCGGGCTACTGGCGCTCGCCCGACCTCACCGCCAGGGCGTTCGACGAGGAGGGGTTCTACCGCTTCGGCGACGCGCTGACGTTCGCGACCCCGGGCGATCCCGCGGGCGGGTTCCTCTTCGACGGCCGCCTCGCCGAGGACTTCAAGCTGGCGACGGGCACGTGGGTCAGCGTGGTGGCGATCCGCAACCAGCTGATCGGGGGCCTCGGCCCCCTCGTGCGCGACGTGGTGGTGGCCGGCCACGACCGCGACTTCGTGACCGCCATCCTCGTCGCCGACCCCGAGCACGCGGCGCGGCCCGACCTCACGCAAGCGATCCGCGAACGGCTGGCCGCCCTCGCCGCCGCCGCCACCGGTTCCTCGAACCGGGTGGAGCGGGTGGCGATCCTGCCCGGCGCGCCCTCGCTGGAGGCCGGCGAGATCACCGACAAGGGCTCGCTGAACCAGCGCGCGGTGCTGGCACGGCGCGCCGCCCTGGTGGATGCCCTCTATGCCGACCCGCCGGTTCCGCCCATCATCGTCGCCCGCCCCGGGAGCGTGCCGTGAAGATCGACGACCTGATCGCCATCGACATCCACACCCACGCCGAGGTCTCCTGCCGGCACCCCGGCACCGACCCCTTCTGGGCGCCCTACGAGGAGGCGGCGGGCCAGTACTTCAAGGTGGGCCCGCGCCCGACCATCGACGGGACGATCGCGCACTACCGCGAACAGAAGATCGGCCTCGTCATGTTCACGGTGGACAGCGAGTTCCAGATCGGCAACCGCCGCATCCCGAACGACGAGATCGCCGAGGCGGCGGGGCGCAACGCCGACATGATGATCGCCTTCGCCTCCATCGACCCGCACAAGGGGAAGATGGGCGCGCGGGAAGCGCGGGCGCTGATCGCGTCCGGCCTCGTCAAGGGCTTCAAGTTCCACCCCACCTGCCAGGGCTTCTTCCCCAACGACCGGCTGGCCTATCCGCTCTACGAGGTGATCGCGGAGCACGGGCTCCCGGCCATCTTCCACACCGGCCATTCGGGCATCGGCACGGGGATGCGCGGCGGCGGGGGCCTGCGCCTGAAGTATTCCCAGCCGATCCACGTCGACGACGTGGCGGTGGACTTCCCCGACATGAAGATCATCCTGGCGCATCCGTCCTGGCCCTGGACGGACGAGGCGCTGTCGATGGCGCTGCACAAGCCCAACGTCCACATCGATTTGTCGGGCTGGCTGCCGAAATACTTCCCACCGCAGGTGGTGCAGTACGCGAACGGGCCGCTGCGCACCAAGATGCTGTTCGGATCGGACTTCCCGCTGATCCCGCCCGAACGCTGGATCGCCCAGTTCCGGGAGGCGGGGTTCAAGCCCGAGGTGCACGAGGCGATCCTCAAGGGGAACGCGGTGCGGCTTCTGGGGCTGGGGGGATGATCAGGGGGTGCGGAAAACTGGAGCGGGTGAAGGGAATCGAACCCTCGTCGTAAGCTTGGGAAGCTTCTGCTCTACCATTGAGCTACACCCGCACTCCATCCCTTGATCATAGGGCTCCGGCGACGGCGGCGCAAGGGTCCGGGCGGAGCGCGTCGGCCGTCCGCCGCGCGCCCGCCCCCGCCCCCGCCCCCGTCCGCGCCCCCGTCCGCACCAGCCCCGTCGCCCCCGCGAGCGCCCCCGGCACGATCTCGTGGCCGAGGAACCGGGCGAGGTCGACCGGGCCGGGCAGGGCGAGGCGTTCCACCGGCGGCCGGGCGAAGCCGAACCGCGCGTAGTAGGGCGCGTCGCCCACGAGGACGAGGCTGGCGTGGCCGAGGTCGGCCGCCCGGGCCAGCGTCTCCCGGATCAGGGCGCCGCCGAGGCCCCGCCCCTGGAGCGACGGATCGACCGCCACGGGGCCGAGAAGGAGCGAGGGGCGCGCGTCCTCGCCGAGCCGGACCGGCCAGCAGCGGATCGTGCCGACCAGCGTTCCGCCCGCGTCCCGCGCCACCAGCGAGAGGCCGGGCGCGGGGTCGACGCCCGCGCGCAGGCGATAGACGGTCTTCACACTCCGGCCGGGGCCGAAGCAGGTGTCGAGAAGGGCCTCGATGGCGTCGGCGTCGGACGGCCGTTCGTCGGTGATGGGGATCATGGGGGCGGGTCGCTTCGCTCGAGGTGGGATGCCGATGGGCGGCACCCCCGCGACCCGCGACGGGAACGTCAGACGTTCCGGTCCACCGGCCGCGCGACGGCGCCGCCCGCACGTGCGGGGCGGAGACTCGGTCGTCGTCGGAGGGCGGCGGTGGACATCTGGTCCCGATGGAGCGGTTGGACGTCGATCGAATATGACCCCGGCCGCGCGTCGCGCCAATCGAATTCTTGCAGGGCCGGCATGACCCCGCGCCGCGCCGGGACGCCGGGAATGATCCTTCTGCCCGTCCCGCGTGTTGAGCCTCGCGCATCCGCCGCCGTGAACGGGCGGCTTGACGGGAGGAGGAGGACCGATGAGAGCCAGTCAGCTTTGCGGTGTCGTCGTGGGAATGAGCCTGCTCGCGGGCTGTTCGACGGCGCAGCAGATCCCGGTCGTGGGCGGCCTGTTCGGCGGGCGCGACACGGGGGGCTCCGGTTCCACGGCCGCGGGATCGGGTTCGGCGGGCACCGCCGCCGCCGGCACCGGGGCGACCGCCACCGGCCGCTTCGAACGCCAGCTCGCCGCCGAGTACCAGCAGCTCGCCTCGTTCGAAACCCAGCAGATGCAGGACCGGCGCGACGGCGGCACCTTCGCCGCCAAGGCCGCGGCCGTGGCGGCCGGCAACGCCGCGGCGCCGGAGGACCCCGCCACCCGCGACATCGAGAACGCGCCGGCGCGCACCGAACTGACGACCGAACGCCAGCGCCTGCTGCGGCTTCTGTCGGACGGGCGCACCCGGGCGCCCTACGAGGCCGCGGTCGCGCAGGCGCGCTACGACTGTTGGGTCGAACAGCAGGAGGAGGGTCACCAGACCAACGACATCCGCGCCTGCCGTGCGATGTACAAGCAGGCGGCGGCCGACCTGGAGCTGGCGCTCGCCACCCCGACCCGGCAGGCCGCCCCGGCGCCGACCGGCCAGCCGCAGTACCTCGTCTTCTTCGACTTCGACCGGGCGCAGGTGACCGACGCCGCCCGCCGGACGCTGAACACCGTGGCGGAGGAACTCCGCGGCGGCACGGTCGGGACGGTGACGGTGGTCGGCCACACCGACACCGTCGGACCGGACGCCTACAACGACGTCCTGTCCCGCCGCCGGGCGCAGGCGGTGCGCGACGCGCTGGTGCGGGCGGGCGTCGATCCCGGGCGGATCGTCACCGACGGCGCCGGGCAGGAACAGCCCCTGGTGCCCACCGCCGACGAGGTGCGGGAGGCGTCGAACCGGCGGGCGGAGATCCGCTTCCGCTGACGGCGGCGGGGTCGGGCGGGGCGGTGCCGGGCGGTGGTCCGCGCTGCCCCCTTGCCCCCGGGGCGGTACCCGCTAATGTCGCGCGGGGGAGGGCCCGAGCCATGTACAGCCGCATCACGCGCCACGTCCGCGTCACCGTCGAGCCGACCTTCCTGGAGGAACAGTCGTCGCCCGAGGAGGGGCACTTCTTCTGGGCCTATCGCGTCCGCATCGAGAACGAGGGCGGCGAGACGGTCCGGCTGACCCACCGCCACTGGCGCATCACCGACGCGCTCGGCCGGCTCCAGGAGGTGCGGGGCGAGGGCGTCGTCGGCGAGCAGCCGGTGCTGGCACCCGGGGGCGCGTTCGAATACACGAGCGGCTGCCCGCTGACGACCCCGTCGGGCATCATGGCGGGCAGCTATCTGATGCTGACGCCGGCAGGCGAGCGGTTCGCGGTCGAGATCCCCGCCTTCTCGCTCGACAGCCCGCACGACCGACCGTCCCGCATGAACTGACCCGTCGCCGCCGCGCCGGCCCCGCACCGTCCCATGATCCGAGCCTTCGTCGCCCTCGACCTGCCGCCCGCCGTCAAGGCGACCCTGGCCGACCTCCGGGCGGGCGTGCCGGGCGCGCGCTGGACCGATCCGGCCGACCTGCACCTCACGCTGCGCTTCGTCGGCGAGGTGCCGGAGGACCGGCTGGAGGACGTCCACCACGCGCTGGACGAGATCCGTGCCCCGGCCTTCGACCTCACGCTCGAGGGCGTGGGGCAGTTCGGCCAGGGTGCGCGGTCCCGCCTCCTGTGGGCCGGGGTCGCCGCCTCGCCGGCGCTCGCCCACCTGCAGGCGAAGGTCGAATCGGCGGTCGTCCGGGCGGGCGAGCCGGCGGAGACCCGCCGCTTCACGCCGCACGTGACCCTCGCGCGGCTCGACCGGCAGGTCCATGCCGACCGCCTGTGCCGCTTCGTGGAGGCGAACGCGCTGCTCCGTGCGGGGCCGGTGCCCGTCGACCGCTTCGTCCTGTTCGAGAGCCGGCCGGGTTCCGACCGTCCCCACTATCTCGCCTTGCAGGACTACCCCCTTCTGGGGTGATACTGTCGGCTTCCGACGATGGGGCGGGCGGATGCGGCGCTGGATCCTTGCGATGGTGCTCGGTCTCGTGGCGGCGGCTGGCGCGGGCGACGCCTGCGCCCAGCGGGACAGCGCCTTCGCGAACGCGGAGGGCGGCCGGCTCGTCCTCAACACGCTCACCGCCCTCAACCTCGACCCGTTGACGATCCCCCTCGTCTCGACCGGGCGGCCGCTGCAGCTCTACGTCACCGTGGGGATCGACGCGGTCGACGGGCCGTCGGCCGACCGCCTGCGGGGCCTGCGCATCCGCGTGATGGACGCGGTCCTGGGCGATCTCTACGGGCTGATGAACCGGGGCGGCATCGGGATGCAGGTGTTGCGGAACGACATTCCGCAGCCGGTGATGGCCGAGATCCGCGAGAGCATCCGCAATGCCGCCGAGCGCATCGCCGGCGGCGGCACCGTCCGCGAGGTCGTCCTGGGCGAGGCGCGGTCGATCGCGATCTACTGACGCCGGGGATCGTCCGCCGGCTCGCGATGGGCGCGTCGCATCCCGATCTCACCGGTACGGGGCGCGGTTCATCGATGGACCATCCGCCGCCGTGATCCATGCCCGGTGGGGGGTGCCCCGCACCGGCCCGCCGGCGCGGCGCACCTCGCGTGCATCGCGCTCATCGTCGCGGGGATCGTGGGGATGAAGCTCGTGACGCCCGCCTGACCGGGGTCAACCGAGGACGGGGTCAGCCGAGGACGTGGTTCACGTCGCAGGTGGCGCCCGCCGGCGCGCCGTAGACGTGAAGGGTGACCGCAGGGCCCGTGCCGGCATGGGCGAGCCGGTGGACGGACGCCAGCCCGGGGCCGGCCGCGCCCACCGCGCCCGGCCGACGCGGGCGGCGCCCGGTCTCCACCGGTGCGGCGCCCCCGGCGGCGGCGTAC
>JBIJED010000134.1:0-7122 GCA_044343785.1 Azospirillales bacterium
GCCGATCAGGAGCGCCGTCATCACAGCACCACCCGTCCGGAAGGTGATGTACCGGAACAGGTTGAAGGCGATGAAGTCGTCGGCCAGCGGCGCGAGGAGGAGGAAGAGCATCGGTCTCGCTCAGCTGGACTTGGCCGCGCTCGCGGCGAACGCGGGTTCCTCGCGGTGGTCGAGCGCCGCGAGCGCGTGGACGATCGGCGCCATCCGGGACCCCAGAGACCCCTTCACCATCACGACGTCGCCGGCGTGCACCGTCTCCGCCACCGACTGGACGAGGCCGTCCGATGTCTCGGCCCATCGACCGCGCAGCGCCGCGGGCAGACGGTCCCACAGCCGTTTCATCTGCGGCCCGCACAGGAAGACCTTGTCGACGCCCGCGGCCTTGAGCGGATCGGCGAGGGCGACGTGCAGCTGGGGACCGCGCTCGCCAAGCTCCAGCATGTCGCCGAGGACGGCGATGCGCCGTCCGCCGACGCCGGGATCCGTGCCGCCCAGGACCTGGAGGGCCGCCTCCACCGCGACGGGGCTGGCGTTGTAGCTCTCGTCGATCAGGGTGAAGGCCCCGCGCAGCAGCTGGATGCGCCGGCGCTGTCCGCGGCCCTTGACCGGCGCCAGCTGGGCCAGCGCCCGGGCCGCCGTGCCGAGGTCGGCACCCGCCGCGCGCACGGCGAGGAGGACGGCCAGGCTGTTGAGCACGTGGTGCCGGCCGGCCAGGGCGAGGCAGTACTGGATCCGCTCGCCGCGGACGATCGCGGTGACGGCGCTCGAGGTGGCGTGGAGCGAGCAGTCGACGAGCCGCGCGTCGGCCCCCTCGTGCTCGCCGAACGTCCAGATCCTGAACAGGCCCTGGGTGCGGGCGGCGGCCAGCATCCGGGCGAAGAAGGGGGTGTCGCGGTTGAGGATGGCCGTGCCGTTCGGCGTCATCCCCTCGAAGATCTCGGCCTTGGCGTCGGCGATCTTCTCGATCCCGTCGAAGTTCTCCAGATGGACCGCCTCGACGGTGGTGATGATCGCGACGTCGGGCTTCACCTGCCGGGTCAGCGGACCGATCTCGCCGGCATGGTTCATGCCCAGCTCGAAGACGCCGAAGTCCACGTCCGGCGCCATCCGGGCGAGCGACAGCGGCACGCCCCAGTGGTTGTTGAAGCTCCCCACGTTGGCGTAGGTGGGCGCCTGCGCCTCGAGGCAGAGCTTCAGCGCCTCCTTCGTCGTCGTCTTGCCGACCGAGCCGGTGACGGCCAGCACCTTCGCCTTCGCCCGCATGCGGGCGTAGCGGCCGAGGTCCTGGAGGGCCTGGAACGTGTCATCGACGGCCAGCAGGGGGGCCGTCGCCGGCACGCCCTGGGGCGGGCGGGAGACGAGCGCCGCGGCGGCCCCCGCCTGCAGCGCCGCGGCGACGTGGTCGTGACCGTCGAAGTTCGGCCCGCGGAGCGCCACGAACAGGTCGCCGGGGGCGACGGTGCGGCTGTCGATGGAGACGCCGGTCGCGGCCCATCCGCCGGCCGTGCGGCCGCGGGTCGCGGCCTCGGCGTCGGCCGCCGTCCACAGGATGCGGCCCGAGGGGTCGGTCGTCATGCACGGATCTCCGTGGCGTCGGCGTCTGCGACGGCGCGCCGGGCCACCTCGGCATCGTCGAAGGCCCGGACGTCCGTCCCCACGATCTGGTAGGGCTCGTGCCCCTTGCCGGCGACGACGAGCACGTCGCCCGCCGCCAGCGACGCCACCGCGTGCGTGATGGCCGCGGCCCGGTCGCCGATCTCCGTCGCCCCGGGGCATCCCGCCATCACCGCGGCGCGGATCGCGGCCGGGTCCTCGTTGCGCGGGTTGTCGTCGGTCACCACGATCCGGTCGGCGAGGCGTTCCGCGATCCCGCCCATCATCGGCCGCTTGGCCCGATCGCGGTCGCCGCCGCAGCCGAAGACGACCCAGAGCCGCCCGGCCGCATGGGGCCTCAGCGCCGCCAGCACGCTCTCGAGCGCGTTCGGCTTGTGCGCGTAGTCGACGAAGACGGCGGCACCGTTCGCGCGCGTGCCGACGAGTTCCATCCGCCCGCGCACGCCCGACAGCGCACCCAGCGCCTCGGCCGCGTCGCGCGGATCGGCACCCGTCGCGACGACGAGGCCGAGGGCGGCCATCGCGTTCCAGACCTGGAAGCGGCCGACGAGCGGCAGCGGGACCCGCAGGCGGTGCCCGCACACCACCAGATCGACGGTCTGTCCGTGGGGCCGCGGCGTCACGTCGACGACCCTGATGCCGGCGCCCGCGGCGCCGAACGAGAAGACCGGCAGCGAGCGACGGGCGGCGACCGCGGCGAGGGCCGGGAACTGCCCGGCGTCCGCGTTCAGCACCGCCGTTGCGCCCGGCGGCAGGAGGCGGTCGAACAGGGCGGCCTTGGCGGCCAAGTACGCCTCCATCGTTCCGTGGTAGTCGAGATGCTCGTGCGTGAGGTTGGTGAAGGCGGCGGCGGCGAGGCGCAGACCGTCGAGACGGTGCTGGTCGAGCCCGTGGCTCGACGCCTCCAGCGCGACGTGCTCGACGCCCGCCTCGGCCAGCGCGGCGAGGTCGGCGTGGAGCGACACCGGGTCCGCGGTCGTCAGCTCGCCGGCGCGGACGAGGCCGGGGGCGACCACGCCCAGCGTGCCGAGCGCGCCCGCGGGATGGCCCAGCGCCTGCCAGAGCTGGCGGGTGAACTGCACGCACGAGGTCTTGCCGTTGGTGCCGGTGACCGCCACCAGGGTCGCCGGCTGGCGCGGGTGGAAGGCCGCCGCCATGCGGGCGAGGCGTCGGCGCGGGTTCGGGTCGGCGACCAGCACGAGGTGCGCGGCCTCGGGCGGCAGCACCGTGTCCGGCTGGGCCAGGACCGCGACGGCGCCCCGCGCGGCGGCCTCGGCGATGAAACGGCGCCCGTCGTCCTTCGTGCCGGGAAGGGCGGCGAACAGGAAGCCCGGGCGCACCTGCCGGCTGTCGGCGGTGATCCCGAGGATCTCGGGATTGCCGGCGGCGGGTTCGGCGCGGATGGCTGGGGCGGCGGACATGGTCAGTTCGCCTGGGTGGAGCGGGCGGGGGAGGGCGACGCGGCGGGTGCCGCGGCCGGGATGAGGGCCGGCTGCGGCAAGGCGCGCGGCGACCGCGGGTCGATCGTGGTCGCGGCGACGATGTCCGGGCGCTTGTCGTCGACCGGCTGCACGCCCAGCAGCGGCCCGATCTGCTGGACGACCCGCGCGACGGCGGGCGCCGCGACCCACCCGCCCGTCGCGTATCCGAAGGACTGCTTCGTGCCCTTCGGCTCGTCGACCATGATCATCACGAGGTAGCGGGGATCGTTCATCGGGAAGGCGCCGACGAAGGAGGAGAGACGCGCGTTCTGGCTGTAGGCCCGGCCCTTGTTCTTCTCGGCCGTCCCGGTCTTGCCGCCCACGATGTAGCCCGGCGTGTTGGCGTTGGTGCCGGAGCCCGAGGTCACCACGAGCCGCATGACCCGGCGCATCATGTCGCTGGTTTGTGGCGAAACGATGCGGGTGCCTTCCGGCGCCTCGGCCGGCGGCAGCCGCAGGAGGGTCGGCTTCTGCATCACCCCGCCGTTCGCGATGCCCGCGACGGCCGCGGAGAGCTGCACCGGGCTGACGGCGATCCCGTGCCCGAAGGCGATCGTCATCAGGTTGATCTCGCGCCAGGGGTGCGGCGCCATCGGTCCGCCGACCTCCGGCAACTCGAGCGGCGCCGGACGCAACATGCCGACGCGGCGCATGAACTCGCGCTGGAACTCCACGCCGACCACCTGCGCCATGCGCGCCGAGCCGATGTTGGAGGAATGCTGCATGATCTCCGCGACGTTCAGCGGCCGGTTCGCGCCGCGGAAGTCGTTGATCGTGAAGCGCCCGTACTGGATCGGCCGACCCGCGTCGAAGATGTCGGAGATCCGGACCTTGCCGCTCTCCAGCGCCATCGCTGTGTTCAGGATCTTGAAGGTCGATCCCATCTCGTAGACGCCGAGGGTCATGCGGTTGAACCGCGTCTCCTCGTCCAGCGCCGCCGGGGCGTTGGGGTCGAAGTCGGGCAGCGAGACCATGCCGAGGATCTCGCCCGTCCGGACGTCCATCACCAGACCGCCGCCGCCGATGGCGCTGAACGTCTTGACCTGCGCCTCGAGTTCGCGCCGCAGGATGTGGTTGATGCGGACGTCGATCGAGAGCCGCAGCGGCGCGCCCGACGCCCGCAGGTGCTTGTCGAACGACTGCTCGATGCCCATCAGCCCGTGGTTGTCGACGCCCGTGAAGCCGACGACGTGGGCGGCCATGGCGCCGAGCGGATAGATGCGCCGCTCCTCGCGCTGGAAGAACACCCCCGGCAGGCCGAGGCGGTTGACGTCGTTCACCTGCTTCGGCGTCACGTTGCGCCGGATCCAGACGAAACGCCGGTCGCCGGCGAGCCGCTCGGCGATGTCCTTCTCGTCGATCTCGGGAACGACCGTCTTCAGCCGGCGGGCGGTCGCCGCCGGATCGATGACGAGCTTCGGATCGGCGTGGATCGACTGGGTCGCGACCGAGGTCGCGAGCAGCACGCCGTTGCGGTCGACGATGTCGCCCCGGCTGGCCGCCGGGGCCGCGACGGCGCCGCCGGCGCGGGGTGCGGCCTCGCGGCCGGTCGTCAGCACCGTCGCCTCGACCAGCTTCGCCGACACGGCCGCGAAGCCGAGCACGAAGAGGGCGGCGAGGACGACGAGCCGGGCGCGCCCGCGCTCCAGCGCCCGGGCGCCGGGGGCGAAGCCGCCCACGACGACGACCGCCATCGGCGGCGGGACCGACGGGTCTGGTGCGGCCTGGAACAGGTCGTCCTGGCGCAGGGCCACGCCGTCGCGCGGGTCGAGGGCGAGCCCGGTCATCGCGCGGCCCCCGCCTGCGCCTGCTGCGTCGTCGGCCGGCGCGGGGCCGCCGGCGCGGTCGGCGTCCGCACCCCGGTCGGGCCCTCGGCCGGGGCGGCCTGGGCCGGCTTCGCCGGGATGGCGTCGAGGGCGGACCCGACCTGGTCGGGCGTCATCGGCTTCATCTCGGTGTGCTGGCGCGCGAGCCGCTCGATGCGCGACGGCTCGTTCAGGAAGGCCCATTCGGCCTTGAGCACGTGGATCGCCTCGCGCTGCTCGACGATCTGCCGGTTGACGGTCCGAAGCTCCCGACCCATCGACTGGACGCGGTAGCTCGTGTGGAAGAGCACGCCGCCGGCGACCAGCGCCAGCGACAGCCAGACGACGGAGGAGCGCCCGATCATGCGGCCTCCTGCGCCGGCGGGGCCGGGGTGCGTTCGGCCACCCGCAGCTTCGCGGAGCGGGCGCGGGGGTTCGTCGCGCACTCGGCGTCGCCCGGAGCGAGGGGTTTGCGACGGGTCAGGGCGAAGGTGGGCGGCGGGGGCGACATCGACGGGCCCGGGAGGTGGCGCGACGGAGCGGCTTCATTGCCCGACCGCCGCTTAAGGAAGTCCTTAACCTTGCGGTCCTCGAGCGAATGGAACGTGACAATGCAGAGACGACCGCCCGGACCGAGAAGTCGTTCGGCCGCCGACATGCCCCGATCGACTTCGCCGAGCTCGTCGTTCACATGGATGCGTAGCGCCTGGAACGTCCGCGTTGCCGGATCGATGCCGTCGCGGGACTTCGGAACGACGCCGCGGACGAGATCGGCGAGTTCGGCCGTGCGCGTGATCGGCCCTCGGGCGCGGGCGGCGACGATGGCGCGGGCCACCCGGCGGGCGAACCGCTCCTCGCCCAGGTGGTAGATCACGTCGGCGAGATCGCCCTCGTCCATCGCGTTCACGACGTCGGCCGCCGTCGGCCCGTCCCGCCCCATGCGCATGTCGAGCGGGCCGTCGAAGCGGAAGGAGAACCCGCGGTCCGGCGTGTCGATCTGCGGCGAGGAGACGCCGAGGTCGAGCGCCACCCCGTCGGCGGGCGCGGCGTCCGCGACGATCCGGTCCATGTCGCCGAACCGCCCCTCGACCAGCACGAGGCGACCCGGGAAGGCGGCGGCGAGGTCGCGGCCGCGGGTGATCGCCGCGGGATCGCGGTCGATCCCCCAGACCCGCGTGTCGGGCGCCGCCTCGAGGATCGCGCGGGCATAGCCGCCGGCCCCGAAGGTGCCGTCGACGTAGCGGCCGCCGGGCTTCGGTGCCAGGCCCTCGATCACCTCGGACAGGAGGACGGGGACATGGACGGGTGCCTTGGTCATGCGGCCCCGCTCCGCGCCCGGTCGCGCGCCACGGCGCGGGAGATGAGCGTGCCCATGGAGAGGTTGGCGCCGCGCTCGCGCATCCCGGTCTGGAGTTCGTCGAGTTCGGCCTTGTTCCAGATCTGGAAGGTGTGGCGCTTGCCGATGAACGTCGCCTCCTCGACGATCCCGGCGTAGGCGGCGAGCGTCCCGGGCAGCGAGAGGCGCCCCTCGGCGTCGATCGACACCGTCTCGAGGCTGGCGAAGACCTGGAACTCGATGGCGTCGCGCTCGGCGGCGTCGATGTCGGGATCGTCGAGGCTGGCGGAGAGGCGGTCGATCCACGCGAGGCTGCAGCCCTCGACCGCGCGGAACTCCCGCGAGGGGAACAGGACCACCTGGTTGGCCGAGGCCTGGGCGCTGAGGACGGCACGGAACGGTGCCGGGACGGAGACGCGACCCTTCCTGTCGATCTTGTTCACGTATGTGGACAGGAACAGGTTCATCGCTTTCCCCGAGCCCTCCCCGGACGCCGACCCGCGTCCGTCCCCATCGCATCACCTGTCGCCGTCGTCGACGGCCAGCCCGGCCCCGGACTGGATGGAGATGGGATATCATGGGCAATCGTGGGACGTCAACGAGGTTACCAGTAATGCGCGTAGTCGGTCACAAGAACTGCGCGGCGTTGGGCCGAGGGTTTGCCTTGTTTCTCTCGATTTCCGACCGATCGTCGGAGCGCCTCGCCAATCCGTCTAGTTCTCTAAGGTGATACCTCATGTTTGTACTTGTTTTGTTCCTATGACAAAGGTGAATTTCCGGTCGTTCCTCCTGCCCCGATGCGGCGGACTCAGCCCCCCGCATGGCGGCCAGCCTCGGCCTCCATCGAGTCGCCGGACGGTCGTCGCGGACGTCGGATGCCGTGTCG